>JANXSK010000103.1 GCA_025352695.1 Ferruginibacter sp.
TCCAAACTTTACAGAAAGTGCCAAACAATATGGCTTAGATGCTCCCGGTACCTACACAACTACGGTGGCTTTTTTTGATATGGATAATGATGGCGACCTCGATATGTTTATGGTGAACCATGCAGATATGTTCTACAATCCTTATTTTAATACAGAAAAATTACGTGCTACCCGAGACCCTAAATTCGGTAACCGTTTATACAGAAATGACAATGGGCATTTTGTAGATGTTAGTGTAGCCGCACATATAGATGGCAGCGGTTTAAACTTTGGGTTGGGTGTTGGTATAAGTGATATCAATAAAGATGGCTGGCCAGATATTTATGTAACAAACGATTACAGTGAAAGAGATTTTTTGTATTTAAATAATAAAAACGGAACGTTTAGCGAAGTATTGACCAAAGCTGCAGGCCACATTTCTGAATTTGCAATGGGCTGTGATATTGCAGATTATAATAATGATGGACGAACCGATGTGATGGTATTGGATATGTTGCCCGAAGACAATCATCGCCAAAAATTATTACGTGGTTCCGATACGTATGATAAATACACTATGTTGGTAGATAATGGATTTCATCACCAGCAAATGAGAAATACGCTACAATTAAACAATGGCGTAGATTCCGGCGGTGTACCAATCTTTAGTGAAATTGCACAGTTTGCAGGTGTATCAAATACTGACTGGAGCTGGGCACCTTTATTTGCCGATTTTGACAATGACGGCTGGAAGGATCTCTTTATTTCGAACGGTATTTTAAAGGACATCACCAATCAGGATTTTGTTAAATATACGTCTGGCTATTCTGAAAATTATATAAAAGAAACAGGCCACAAAGCAGAAATATGGGAGTTGGTAAAAAGCATGCCTTCTACCAAATTAAAGAACTATTTATTTAAAAATAATCAAGCCCTTGGCTTTACGAATGTAACTGAAGATTGGGGGCTTACCAAAGCGGCCATTAGCAATGGTGCTGTTTATGCAGACCTTGATAATGATGGTGATCTTGATTTAGTAATTAATAATTTAAATGATAAGGCAACTGTTTATCGTAACAATACGGATAAACAAAAAGCGGCAAATTATGTAAGAATAAAACTGAATGGAGATAATAAAAATACTGCTGGCATTGGAGCCAAAGTGTACATAAAAACTGCTGTTACAGAGCAGTTTCAGGAACAATTTGTAAGTCGTGGCTTTCAGTCCTCCGTTGACGCGGTGATGCATATCGGGCTGGGAAAAGATAGCATCATACAATCCATAAAAGTTATTTGGCCCGGAGGTAAAATATCAATGCTTGCCAATGTAAAGGCAAATACCTTGTTAGTGATTGATCAGAAAGCAGCTGTAACTCCAGATGCAGAAAATGTTTCTCTAACAAAGCCAATTTTTGTAGAGGATACTAAAAATTCCGGGATCAACTTTGTTCATCAGCAATCAGCTTTTGTTGATTTTAAAGTAGCTCCTTTATTACCTTTTCAATTGTCTAAAATTGGACCATGCATTGCTAAAGCAGATGTAAATAAAGATAAACTGGAAGACTTGTTTATAGGAGCTTCTGCCAGTCAGGAAAGCCAGCTATACCTACAAACCAAAGAAGGAAATTTTAAATTGGCTGATAGCCAGCCATGGAATAGTAATAAAAATTTTACCAATGCAGCTGCATTATTTTTTGATGCCGATGGAGATGGTGATGTTGATTTATATTTGGTAAGTGGCGGGGCAGATTACCCGTTAAATAATAAAAATTATCAGGATAGGATATTTGAAAATGATGGTAAAGGAAACTTTAAAATTATTGAAAATGCATTACCTGCTGAAACCATCAGCAGCTCCTGTGCACGTGCTGCAGATATTAATAAAGATGGCCTTACTGATTTGTTTATTGGCGGTAGGTTTATGGCAGGCTCATTTCCCAAAGCACCAGAGAGTTATATTTTAAAAAATATAAGTAAGCCGGGGCATATTCTTTTTGAAAAAGATATAGCACAAACCGATACAGTTTTAGCACATCCCGGAATGGTTACAGACGCTTTGTGGATTGACCTAAATAAAGATGGGTGGCAAGATTTGGTAGTGGTAGGCCAGTTTATGCCCATCACCATTTTCGAAAATCATAAAGGGATATTATTAAACCAAACTGCAGCTTATGGATTAGACCAAACCAATGGCTGGTGGAACCGCATACTGGCAGCCGATTTTGATAATGATGGTGATACTGATTTAGTGATTGGAAACATGGGCTCCAATACACAGTTTAAAGCAAGTGAGAGAACGCCGATGAGTATTATCTATGGCGATTTTAATCAGGACGGAGTGCTGGATCCAATTCTTAGTTATTATGTGCAGGGTAAAAGTTATCCTGCTGCTACCAGGGATGAAATCTTTGACCAACTACCATCTTTACAAAAAAAGTTTAGTCGTTACGAAACTTATTCAGATGCACAATTGAAAGATATGTTCACAACAGATCAATTGGCAAATACAGGTTCTGTAGAAATAAAAACATTAAAATCTGTATTTCTCAAAAATGAGGGAAATAAAAAATGGGCTATTAGCGAATTGCCACCGTATGCACAAATTAGTATGGTGAATGGCATGGTGGCAACGGATTTAAATAACGATGGTATAACTGATATTATCCTTGCAGGTAATTTTTATCCTTTAAGGGTTCAGCAGGGGCCATTGGATGCAGGTATGGGATTGGTATTAAAGGGCAATGGAAAAGGAATATTTAAACCGTTACTGTATGCCGAAACAGGTTTAAATATTACCGGCGATGTTAGAAATCTTGTAAGTTTAAAAACGGCAAATGGCTTACTTATAATTGCAGTTAAAAATAATGGGCCAGTGCAGGTTATAAAAAAAGTGAATTAACTAAAAAAAATAAATAATAATTTTCTTTCAAATAATATACAATGCTTAGTAAACAGCAACTACCAAGTAGAAACAAATTAATAATGATTACAAATGGAATAAAAAAGCAGTCAAAAAACTTACCAGACCATACGAGTTTACTGATTTTTATATAACACGTCAATCCTAAAACAATCATAATCATAATCTAATTATTCACTTTAACAAAAACAAAATGAGTTTATTTGTATGTAGTAAATTAGTACACAGTATTAAACTGTTACTCAAAAAAAAGCGGATATTTTTTGTATTCAGCATTTTTTTAACGTCAATTGCAAGTTTGCAATTGATGGCCAAAGTCAATCCAAAACCTTTCGCTCAAACTATTAAGGGAATTGTTCAGGATGAAAATAATAAGCCTGTATCAGGAGCATCTATTCTGATAAAAAAATTAAATGCGGGAACTAGTACAAACCAGGAAGGTAGGTTTGAGCTAGTAGTTGCAGCAGGTACTTATCAACTGGAAATTTCATTTGCGGGTTTTAAAACAGTAACACAAACTATTGTTGTAGGTAATACAACTCCAGCAGATTTGGTAATAACTTTAGCCAGCAATGTTACAGGTTTAACCGAGGTAGTAATGGTTGGTTATGGTACGCAAAGAAAAAGAGATGTTACCGGTACCATCAGTACTGTTAAAGGGGATGAATTTAAAAATGTGCCAATTGCTAATGCTGCGCAAGCTTTACAAGGCCGTGCTTCCGGCGTGGATATTGTGAGTAATGATGGTAGTCCCGGAGGCGGTTCTACAATTCGTATCAGGGGTACAGGTACTTTAAATAATTCTGATCCATTAGTTGTAATCGATGGTGTTCCATCTGGTGGATTGGGCGATGTAAACCCAAATGATATTGCATCTATTGAAGTTTTAAAAGATGCCTCGTCCTCTGCTATCTATGGTACCCGAGCTGCTAATGGTGTAATTTTGATAACTACAAAAAAAGGAAGTTATGGCGAACCGATAAAAACAACTGTAAATATTTATTCAGGAAATGCTGCTCCCATGAAATTCCTGTCGCTCTTAACGGCACCCGATTTGGTAAAGCTGAAAAAGGAAGCGTTTAGCAATGATGGTTCTCCAACACCTCCTATTTGGAATGACTCCTACTATGCAACGCAACGTACAGATTGGCAAAGGGCATTAATGGGCACTGGAAAAATTACTAATGCAGATATTTCTATAAGAGGAGGTAATGCAGTTTCTAATTATAGTATTTCTGGAAATTATTTTGAAGAAAAGGGAATGATTACAAATACCTTTTTTAAAAGATTCAGTGGAAGAATTAATTCTGAACATAAAATTGGTAAAAAAATTAAAATTGGTGAAAATGTTATCTATTCCTTTACAAAGGGAGCTGGCCAAGATACAAGGTCTACACAAGCAGGTTTAATTTGGAGTGCCTTGCGTTTTAACCCTGCAATTCCCGTTAAAAATGCGGATGGTACTTACGGCAGCTCAAAAGCTGATAATCAATTAGGGGATATTAATAATCCTGTTTTTACAGTTGAAACTGCCGACGGGGTTGGTAAAACTAACCGTTTATTAGCCAATGCATTTGCAGAAGTTGATATAATTAGTGGTTTAAAATTTAAAGCAAATTTTGCATTCGATCAATCTATCGGCACCGGTTATGGGTTTTCAATTGCTGATCGCACTCAAACAAGGGTGCAGGGGCAGGCAAGTTTAAGTAGGAATTATGGTGAATCTACTTCTCTTCTAAATGAATATTTTCTTACTTACAATAAACAAATTGCAACAAATCACAACTTGAATGTTACAGCAGGGTATTCTGCACAATCATTTCAAAATGATTACTTCAATGCATCAAGAATTGGCTTTGATGATCAAGCTTTTGATCAGAGAATTTTGAATATGGGTAGCAATGCAAATCAGTATTCGTCAGGCGGTAAAGGACTGTCTGGGCTTAAGTCTTATTTTGCAAGAACAAATTATAATTATAAAGGTAAATATCTTTTAACGGTAACTGTTAGGGCAGATGGATCCAGTAAATTTCCTATTGACAAGCGTTGGGGGTATTTTCCTGCCTTCTCTGCAGGATGGCGCATATCTGATGAGTCATTTTTTAAAAACAATGTAAAGTTTATTAATAGTCTTAAACTAACCGGTGGATGGGGACAGTTAGGCAATCAGGATGTTCCGGACTTCCAATATCTTTCAATTATTCAAACAAACGGAACTTATAGTTTTGGTTCGGATGGGAATGTAGTAAATGGTTCATGGGTTCGTAGTTTGTCTAATCCAAAGATTACCTGGGAAAGAGCGGAAGTTAAAAATATAAGTCTTGAATTTGGACTTCTCAACAATCATTTAACGGGTACATTAACATGGTTTGATAAGAATACAAAAGATATGCTGATACCTTATCCGATGGTATCAACTTATGGGCAAGCTTCCATTCCCAATCAAAATATTGGTACACTTAATAATAAGGGCATTGAGATTGACCTTTCTTACCTAAACAAAATAGGGCAATTTGCCTACACAATTAGCACGAATGCTTCATTTATAAAAAATAAAGTGACGCTTCTTTATGGAAGTCAAAAAGAATACATAGGTTCCAATACCTATGGCCGTCAGAATATGGAAACCTCCCGTACTTATGAGGGGCAATCTATTGCTTCTTTTTATGGTTTTAAAACAGATGGACTTTATCAAACCCAAAGCGATATAAATAAGGATGCAAATATTGCGAATGATCCAAACAAAGCCAATATAATGCCAGGTGATGTTAGATTCAGAGATATGAATGGCGATGGTATTATTGATGACAAGGATAGGGTTTTACTTGGAAATCCTAACCCGGATGTAGTATTGGGTATTAATGCCAACTTACGGTATAAAAAGTTTGATTTAAATCTCTCCTTTGCCGGAGCATTAGGCTTTGATTTATTCAATGCAGACCGCATGGCCGGTTTGGATGCTACTCAAGTATTCAATATGTATTCAGAATCTTTAAACAGGTGGCATGGAGAAGGCACAAGCAATGTTGTTCCGCGGTTAAGCAGGGCAAATGTTAATCAAAATTACCGATCTTCTGATCTTTGGATTGAGAAAGGAGATTACCTGGCTTTAAAAAATATTTCCTTGGGTTATACCTTTCAAAAGTCAACCATTGCAGGAATGTTATTTCCTGAAATCAGGTTATTTACAAGTTGCTACAATGCATTCTACATAACAAAATATACAGGCTATACACCTGAGCTGGGATATACAGATGGTAACAGGCAAAGAGGAGTTGATGTGGCACAATATCCATCTACCAGAAAATTAACTATTGGCGCAAGCTTTAATTTTTAAACGAACAACATTATGAAATTTTATAAAGAACAATACGTTATTATTATTACGGTGCTTTTATTTTCCTTAACGGGCTGTGTTAAGCAATCAGTTTTAGATGTTAAACCTATTGGAAGTTATACCCCTGCTACTTACTGGCGCAATGAAACTGATGCAGTAGCTGGCGTTAATGGAATTTATAATATACTTACTGATGAAGAGGGTGTTGGACACGGTATTTACGGTTTTGAAGATGCATCAGACGATATTTCAGTAGATGGAGACCATTCAGATCTTTGGGATATTGAAAGGTTTACAGCAAATTCTACCTCAGGGCAAATAGTAAATAGTTGGCCACGGTTGTACGAGCAAATTGCCCGTTCAAATAATGCGATTATTTATGTTCCTAAAGTTCCTGTGATGGATGAAAATATTAGAAAACGTTCATTGGGAGAAGCTTATTTTTTACGTGCACATGCTTATTGGGTACTTAATTTGTTATTTGGAGAAGTGCCGTTGATACAGGAAGAGAATGTGCTAAAAGGAGATTACAATATCCCTAAATCCACAGTTGAGCAGGTACGTTTACTAATGGAATCTGACTTACTAAAAGCAGCTGATTTATTACCAGAAAGTTATGGTGCTATGGATAAGGGAAGGGTAAGTAAAGGTGCTGCCTGGGGCCTGTTATCAAAACTTTATTTATTTTGGGAAAAATTAGATAAAGCACAGGAGTATGGTCAAAAAGTAATTTCCAACAGTAACTATGCATTGTCTCCCAATTATACGGATAATTTTACCACGGCCAATCAGGCAAACAATACAGAACTTCTTTTTGCTGTTTGGAATAAGAATAATGTTAACAGCTCACCTATAAATATTTATTTCTCTATCCGGTCATGGAATGGTTGGGGGTTTCACCATCCTACTCAAAATTTTGCCGAAGAGTTTGAGGCAAATGATACACGGAAAGCAGCAACGCTTATTTCAGTAGGAGATAGCATTCCACATCAAACTACTTTAATTCCGATTGAAGATAAAGATGCCTATCAAATGTTTGCCGGAAAAACAGGGCAATCAACTGCCAGAATGCTTCCCAGTCAATCAACAACAGGTTATTGTGTAAGAAAATATACCACCTTTAATCCGGATAATTCTGGTAACCTGGATAATGATTTAAAACAGCCGATATTGCGTACTGCAGATATTTACCTTGTTGTAGCCGAAGCCAAAATTCGCACTAGTGGTGCTGGCTCGGGCGACGTTGAAATAAATGCTGTTCGTAACAGAGCCGGTTTGCCCTCTATAAATGGAGCAACTATTAATAATCTTATTCATGAACGAAGGGTAGAATTGGGTGCAGAAAATATAAGGTGGTTTGATTTGATGAGATGGGATAAGGTAGGTATTGTAAGTATTCAAACCATTGTTACACAACCCAAAAAAGCATCTCCTTTGCATCCGTATGATGGGGCAATTATAATTCCATCACGAACTTTTGTAAAACCACGAAATTATTATTTGCCTTTACCTCAGCAGGTTGTAGATCAAAGTAAAGGGGTTATTAAACAAAATTCAAATTATTAATTCAGTGAGTTTACAGCTTTAAAACATTTTAAATAAGCTCAACACCATGTAACAATTTTTAAACCTGTAAAGCAAAAGCTTTACAGGTTTTTTATGCAATAGTAAAAAGGAAGATATAAAATCTGTACTAAGTTTTATTTATTATGCGCTAAATAATTGTATATTAAATTTTCTTTTTGCAGAGCATTATATTCAAGTAAAATAAACCTTGCATTACTTTAAAATTAACAAGATGAAATATACCAACACCATTTTATTGCTATTGCTATTTTGCAGTTTTTCTTGTACAGTATGGGCGCAAGCAAAAAATATTGAAGCCATTAAAAATAGCAACGCTTATGTGCTTTTACAGGATAGTTCTGTAGCAACGGAAATACAAATTTCCCGAAAATGGACCGGTAATTATTGTACCACTATCATTTACAATAAAAGTAATAAGGATCTGCAATTGAAAGAAGTGGTAATGTTTCTGGCGGGCCATTTATTCAGCGGCAATACTTCTTTTTATGCAGAGGGTTTTCAAATGCTTAGTCAGTACCGGGGCACATTAGCGGCGCCGCTATTGGTTGGTGGTTATGATGATCACAAGCATTATAGATTACCGCAACCTGAAGGGTATAAAGCTGTTTATAATATGCTTATACTTCATAACGAGGATGGTAACGAAACGCTGATGGGTTTTAATTCTTCCTTTAAATTTATAGGGAAATTTTATTTGAGTGCCGACACTATTAAAGTAGTGATGGATATGGAAAATGTTTTATTAAAGGCCGGGGCTACTATTAAATTAGAAGAATTTTCTTTACTGGTTGGTAAAGATGTTAATCAGCTTACCGCTGCATTTGCAAAGCGTATCAATTATTTTCATCCTCGTTTACAAAGTAAGGGCATACCTGCAGGATGGTGTTCCTGGTATTGTTTTGGGCCCGAAGTAACAGCAAAAAATATAAGTGATAATCTTGCTTACATCAAAAAAAATATTCCGCAATTAAAATACATTCAACTGGATGATGGCTACCAGCCCCATATGGGCGACTGGCTTGAAACCAGCAACACATTTGGTAGTAACATCAAAACAACTTTAAAAGAAATTAAGAAGGCCGGTTTTGAGCCTGCTATCTGGGTAGCACCTTTTATATGCGACAGCAATTCTAGCATCTATAAAGAGCATCCCGATTGGTTGGTGAAAGACATTACAGGTAAACCATTGCAAAGTGATAAGGTAACTTTTGGTGGCTGGCGGTTGGCTCCCTGGTTTGTGTTGGATGCTACTAATCCTGCAGTGCAGCGTCATCTTACCCATGTATTTAAAACCATGTCAACAGAATGGGGTTGTACTTATTTTAAACTGGATGCCAATTATTGGGGAGCCATACAAGGCGGCGTTTATTACGATAAAAATGCTACCAGGGTAACCGCTTACCGCAGTGGTATGAAAGCCATTTTAAAAGGTGCAGGCAATGCTTTTATTTTAGGTTGCAATCATCCTTTGTGGCCATCACTTGGTTTAATTAGCGGCTCCAGAAGTTCAAATGACATTGATCGTGACTGGAATTCATTTCTTAAGACCGGAGATGAAAATCTTTTACGTAGCTGGCAAAACGGAAAGCTGTGGTGGAATGATCCTGATTGTGTTTTGCTTACCGGTACACTTCCGGAAAATGAATTTATGTATCATGCATCGTTATTGTTTTCAACAGGAGGACTGGTACTAAGCGGTGATGATCTTACAACAATTACTAAAGAGCATCTGGCAATATTAAAAAAAATGGTGCCACCAAAAGGTATCAGTGCATTGTTTAATACTACCCTTGATATTGGTTGGATGAAAGCCCCGGGTGCTACCTACCTGGTTCTTTTAAACAAGGATGATCAGCCCAAAAAAATCAGTGTCCCTTTATCAAAATCTTACCA
>JANXSK010000073.1 GCA_025352695.1 Ferruginibacter sp.
TTAGCTGTGGGGCTACGAAAATGTTTTTTGCCAACACACGGCCAATAACTTTTTAATCAACCTTATGCAGGATGATTTAACTTAGTCAACTAAATGAAGGATTATTATTATTAACGAGTCAACTTTTTTCAGGACGGGTCATATTTTCAATCAGCAGCGGTTCCAGGCAGACGGAATTCTATTTCCCAACCTGCACAAAGCCCTGCTCGTAAGCCGTGACCCTATGGGCAGTGTGCAAATTCGGGCTGACATATCTGTATTTATAAATTTGTTTTTCAACTTTTTTAATTCTGCTTGGCTTCTTTGCCAACACACATTTTAGCACATTTAAAGGCGCACAAAACCCTGACACTTAGCTAACCTTTAAAAGAGCTAAAATTTTGCAGACCCTCCTTAGGACACGTTTCAATTTACCATAGTGCAAGTTGACCTGTAGCAGTATATTCTTGAAGTTGTTTTAAAAAAATATCTGTATCCAAATAGTAATTAGGGTAAGCCAATCTTAATGCTTCAATTGAATCTGCTGAAACCAATACTGCGTCTCTTTTTCCATCAGTTATTCTTTTTTCAAGTGTGAGATAATCTGATGACGCTGTTTTTAATTGATTCTGTGAGTAAGATTTTATTATCACTCTTCCGCCCTCGGGATCTAATTCAAGTAGATAGTAATAAGCATCATTTGTTCTTCTTCCGCTACTTAATACTTGAATTGACTCTCTGAAAGTTGCTAAGTGTTTTTCTACTTCCAATTTTTTTGACAAATAATTAATTTCTTCACGTAAATTTTTTATGTTTTCGGTTGTATTTGGAACAATAGGCTTTCCTTCCGAAATTGCCATTGCTGAACCCATCAACGCAAAAAATCGTAACCACCCATCATCACCAAGACTTGATTTAAGTGGCATGTTTATAAAAGTTCCGACTGTTTCTACTGCTGTAGCCCATGCGTGTTGCATCAAAGTTCTAATTTGAATTTCAATCCGCATGTCTTTATAGTCAGTAGACTTATCACTTCCATATTTATATATTAAATGAACACCTCTATAACCTGAAATTTTTGGCTCAATTATATAATCTTGTTCTTTATGTAATTTGTGTTTTATACCACGACTTTCATGCTTATAGACATTAACTAATTGGTCTAACTCCCCAATATCTTTCATAATAGCTCTGCAACCACCAAGGTCTTGCATTTGAGATAATTTCATATCGGGCTGTAATTCTAATTTTAGCTTAATTGATGCAAGTCGTTTAATTCTTTGTGCAACTAAACAATTAGGGTTTATTTTTTTAGCTACCCATCTCAATCTCCATTGAAATGTATTTAGGGGAAAGTTATGAGCAACTCTCCAATTATTAATTATATTAAGCGCTATCTCCTTTTCTGAATCATCTGTATTGGGGGCAATAAATTTTGCACCTGCTTTATTTACTTCCATTCGAGAAAAATCAGGCTTTTGATAATACTTAGGCATATTTAAAAGTTATATAAGCAAATATAATCATTTCATGCGCTATTTCATGCGCTATTTCATGCAAAAAGTAATATTAGTTATAACCATTTGATTATAAGTGTTTTATAAAAATAAATAGAAAAATTATTTACCTTGTTGTTTAAAATCATTTGTAGTAAACTATTATTATTTAATAAAAACTTTCTTAAATCGTTGCCCATAATTCATTTATAATATAAATTCACCTTAATTTTACTCATCATGTTAGAGAACGAATTTGAATATTATCTAAAGAATCAAAAAGAACTTGTAAAAAAATACAACGGAATGTTTTTGATAATTAAAGACTGTGAAATTGCAGGTGCTTACAAGACAAAGCAAGAGGCATATGACACAGCGACTTCTAAATACCAATTAGGAACATTTTTAATTCAACATTGCTTGCCAGGAGCAGAAAGCCACACCCAAACATTTCATAGTAGGGTTATATTATCTGTATAATTAACCCAATTATTTTATATGAATGCTTTTACATCCAAGTCTAATAAAGGACTTGCAAGAGTGTTAACTACGCCAATAACGGTTTTAATCCCTAACACTACACAGCAAATTAAATCAAATGCTATTTGGGATACAGGTGCTTCTGCATCTGTCATAACAACAAAAATAGTTCAATCTTTAGGTTTGATTGCGACAGGAATGTCAATGGTAAATACTGCCAATGGAACAGTTAACCAGCCGACATATATAGTGGATATACAGTTACCAAACAATGTAACAGTTAAGGATGTTACTGTTACAGGGGTCGCAGCTTTGTCAGGAAATTGCGATGTTCTTATTGGTATGGATATAATTAATACCGGTGATCTTTCGATAACAAATTACAACAATGTTACCTGCATGTCATTTAGAACACCTTCCTTGCATGAAATTGACTACGTCAAAAATCCAAATTGGAAACATGGTCAGCAAGCTAACACGAAACAAAATACTAATCCATATGCCAACGTATCAAGAAATGCTTCATGCCCTTGCGAAAGCGGTAAAAAATTTAAGCATTGTCACGGAAAATAAAATCAAAGAACTTTGCTCGGCTAAATCATCACACATTTACAAAGGCGCACAAGGGCTTGACACGTTTGCCAACCTTCATAAAAGAGTGCTGCTTCCCTAACGCTTCTTAGAACCCCGACACACAAATTAAAAAACACTTCGGTTGAAAGAAGGGCGAACGGCTTACAATGGGTTTGCCAATATTGGGGCGGGAAGTTGTTATCTTCATCATCAGCAACATGGCAGCTTTTGTTAGGGCTTGACCAACACCATTTAGCATTTTATCTTATCTTGTTCATCAGCAAAGCATAGGCATCAGTTACGGGCGGACGAATTTCAAATGCCCCAACATCGGCAAGCCCTACCGTTGGCAGAAATAAATATCGCAGCACTCCAAACTTCGAAAGTTCACAATCAGGACATTAAGAAACCCTGCAACATTAAGAGCTTCGATAGAATATGTAAGAGCGAAAAATATTTTGTCTTAAAATGCAGCAAGTCAAACTGCACAGGGGTATTCCCATTTGACAAATTAAACAAAATGAAAAATGAAATTTTTAAAACCAGTTCTTGTTACAACAGTATTGTTGAGTTTATTATTAGGATGTAAAAAAACAACTGATACAAATGTCGTTAACTAGGTTAAAAAGATTGAATTGACACCAACCACTTTCGATTTTGTTGGCCAAGCACACAATGATGGATTAGATTATGTTTTTGATAATACATTTTCTAAAAATCCGAATTCAAAGTTTAAAGATATAAAAGATGCAAGTGTTAAATATGTGTTTGAAGTAAACGACAATACCAAAGCCTCAAAAGACGATAGAAATCAATTTGAAACGACTGCCTTCAAAGACTTGATTAGGAAGGCAACTAAGGCTAAATCTTTGGATTTGACTGAAAACAACATCAATAAAACTATTACAAAAAATCAGGCTGATTTTAATCGGAGGCTAAATAATGAACTTACAAATACAAAAAATACATACGAGGTAATAGTTGCAAATATTACTGAATTAGAAAAATCTGCTATAAAAGAGTTTGGAGAAGATGAAATTATATACGCATTGTGCTTATCCAGCGTAGCTAAACACTCTATTGAATATTGGAATACTGCAAAAGGGGAAAAATGGTTTAAACATTTTAATAAACCTTTCAAACCAATTGGAAGCACTAATTCAAATAATTTAGCTGCAAATAGAGCGAGTATTGATTGGCACAACGTTGCTGTAGCTGATGTATTAGGTTTTGGTGCAGGATTTCCCTCCGGCGTTACCGTTGGAATGGTAGCTGGTGTATTGACGGCAGGGGTAGCAACTGGTGGTGCAGCTGCAGGTATTGGTGCTGTTTTAGGTGGCTTGGTAGGCGGAAGTGCTACTGGTTTGGCAGGTGCTGTTACAGCTTCCGCTGCAACATTAGCAGCTGAAGTAGTAGTTAGCTGGTTTAGTTAAAATAAAATTATGAAATATACACAAATCAAATACTTTATTTTATTCCTTACAACAGTTCTATTTACTGTCATTTCTAAATTATATTGTCCACAATTGATGTTTATTCCACCTGTACTTCTTGCGGTTTACGTATCTATAAAAGTTGCGACATTAGAAAACATACAGAAAATAATAGACTGGTTTAGAAAATAAGTTATATAAGGCTGTTCAAAATTGGACAGCCTTATTACTTATTACTTCTGCCAACATGGGTATTGCTACAAGTGTGGCTTGACGTTGTAATCTTCGGCTGTAGTTCGCTATCAGCAGCGGTTTCGGCGGACGGAATTCTGTTGGGCTTTTAGTTCTTATCTTGTACTTTTAAATCTGTCTCGTCCTGAAATAGGTTGACTACAAATCAACCAAAATGAACATTAAAGAACAAGCGATTACAGAGTATTTAACCCAAGGAATTGGGTACAGAAAATTAGCAGCTAAGTACGGGGTAAGCAGAACAACTATTTGTAA
>JANXSK010000095.1 GCA_025352695.1 Ferruginibacter sp.
TGTGATTCATCTAATCCGGCATGTTCTTCATCTTCGGAAACACGCAATGGATTTATAAAGTTGATAAATTTAAAAATCAACCATCCAACAACAAAACTATAAGTCGCTACAATCAACATTCCTTTAAATTGAGTGAAAAACAAATCTCCCCCAAAAAATAATCCCTGATGATTACCAGTTGTATCAACAACTACTCCACTATTTACAGCATGGGATGCAAATACACCCGTTAATAACATACCCATCATACCACCGATACCATGACAAGGAAATACATCCAACGTATCATCAACTTTAGATCTTGAACGCAATGAAACAGCCAAATTAGAAATAATAGCAGCAAAAAAACCAATAAATGCACTATGTGCAATTCCCACAAAACCAGCACCCGGCGTTATTGCAACCAAACCAACTACTGCTCCAATACAAAATCCAAGTACAGAAGGTTTTTTACCTCTTAATACATCAAAAAACATCCAGGATAACCCTGCCGTAGCAGCTGCTATATTGGTAGTTGCAAATGCAGATACAGCCAATGTATTAGCAGCCAATGCAGAACCTGCGTTAAACCCAAACCAGCCAAACCAAAGCAACCCGGTACCAATTAAAACATAGGGAACATTTGCAGGATGATTTTCAATATTTTCAATATGAGATCTTCTTCTTTTTAAAACCAAGGCTCCAGCCAGCGCTGCACAACCTGCTGTAATATGTACAACCGTACCTCCAGCAAAATCAAGCACACCCATTTTAAATAAAAATCCATCAGGATGCCATGCCCAATGGCAAACAGGAAAATAAATAAATAAACAAAACAATACGATGAATAATGCATAGGAGGTAAATTTCACTCTTTCAGCTACCGCCCCTACAACTAATGCAGGAGTTATAATTGCAAACATTAATTGAAAAATAGAAAACAATGTTAGCGGGATGGTTGGACCACCAAACCAAGGTGCGCCAGAAACAACATTTTTATAAAATAAATGGGACATTGGATTTCCAATAAAACCATTTATAGAAGTCCCAAATGACATTCCGTAACCAACCGTAAGCCATAATACAGTTACTATTCCTGCTGCTACAAAACTTTTAATCATAGTACTTAAAACATTCTTACGATTAACCATACCACCATAAAAAAAGGCCAGGCCAGGTGTCATTAAAAACACTAAAGCTGTAGCTATTAGCACCCATGTAATATCCCCAGTTACATATTTGGAAGTATCTGCAAAAACTTCTTCTGTAGGAAAAAATAAACTGGCGATTGCCACAATTGTAAGTGCAACAAAGGGAAGCACTTCTCTAATTTTAATTTTTTTCATAACAAACATTATTTTAAATATTAAAAATATTTATATACTAATTAATATTTACAATATTACATAACTTTTTAAATAAATTGCTTAAAATTATTAATAATTTATAAACATTTAGTAAATACATGAATTATTATTAATTAACAACTACATAACACAAATTTATTTCATTTTATCTTTTCAAGTTTCATTTTGCATAAAAAAGCCCCCTGTATAAAAGGGGGCTTAAACTATATTATTGATTATTTATACAAGATAGCGAGCTATTACATTTCCATCAGCTGTTTCCAGCAACGAGTTACCCACTAAAAATTCATCCACCTTTTCAGCACAATCTCGCCCTTCCTTAATAGCCCAAACAACCAATGACTGGCCTCTGCGCATATCTCCTGCAGTAAAAATTTTACTGATATTGGATTGATAATTTTTCTCTGTTGCCCTTACGTTCCCTCTTTCATCTAATTCAAGTTCTAATTCCTTAATTAAACCTTCGTGTTGCGGGTACAAAAAACCCATAGCAAGTAAAGCCAGTTCGCAGGGTACTTTTCTCTCACTTCCCTTTATTTCTACAAATTGGGCAGGGCGTTGGTCTACTACTTTCCACTCCAGGTCTACCAAAATAAGTGCTTTCAGATTTCCATTTTCATCCCCAATAAATTCTTTTGTTGCTACCGCCCATTTTCTATCACAGCCTTCTTCATGCGAAGAAGTTGTTTTTAATAACATGGGGTAAGTTGGCCATGGCATCACCTTGTTCCTTGAATCAGGAGGTTTAGGTAACAGTTCAAACTGCGTTACAGAAGCAGCTTTATGCCTGTTGCTTGTACCAACACAATCACTTCCAGTATCTCCTCCACCAATTACAATTACATTTTTTTCTGTTGCAAAAATATCTTTCTCTGCAACAGATTTATCAGCAACCCTTTTATTTTGTTGTTTTAAAAATTCCATCGCAAAATAAACGCCTTTTAATTTTCTGCCGGGTATAGGCAAATCTCTTGGCACTGTAGACCCTCCTGCCAAAACAATTGCCTGAAATTCTCTTAGTAAATCACTTATACTTATATCAACACCCACGTTAGCATTACATTTAAAAACTACGCCTTCTTCCTCCATTAATTTCACCCTTCTGTCAATTACCCATTTTTCCAGCTTAAAATCCGGAATGCCATACCGCAATAAACCTCCAGGTGCATCATCTCTTTCAAAAACAGTAACCGTATGACCAGCAAGGTTTAGCTGCGCTGCAGCCGCAAGGCCTGCTGGGCCACTTCCTACAATAGCTACTTTTTTACCAGTTCGGGGTATTTGTTTTTGAGGTTTTATAAAACCTTTTTCAAAAGCAATTTCAATAATATGTTTTTCAATTTCTTCAATGGTAATCGCAGGTTGATTGATCCCCAACACACAAGCTGTTTCGCAAGGAGCAGGACAAATTCTGCCAGTAAATTCAGGAAAGTTATTTGTAGAAGCCAGTATTTCATAAGCTTCTTTCCAGCTTTTACGATAAACTGCATCATTAAATTCGGGTATAATATTTCCTAAAGGACAACCATTGTGACAAAAAGGAACGCCACAATTCATACACCTTGCAGATTGCTGGTTTAGCTTTTCATCAGAATATCTTTCTATAAATTCTTTATAATTATTTACACGTTCCTGCGTCGGACGTTTTGCAGGAAGCTCTCTCGTAAACTCTAAAAAGCCGGTTGGTTTGCCCATTCTATTAATTTATTTATCCGTTAATTATTTTTTAATTTATACAAGTTATTGTCCCGGCCATTTTGCTTAGTTAAACATTTGTGGCGTCGCACGCTTATACATTTTAACTTTATTCAATTTTTAAAGCATTTATATCAAACAACATACACCTTATATTACTGCTATTTATATTTTCCTTCTTTAGAAGAAAAAGATGCTTTTGCCAATACTTTCTTGTAATCTTTAGGAAATACTTTTACAAAGTTTTTCAGTTGGTTCTCAAAATCATCCAATACAAATTTTGCTACAGTACTTTTTGTATATTCAAAATGATTGCTGATCATCTTATACAATTCAGCTTTATCAGCCTCCATTACGGGATCAAGATCAACCATTTCTGTATTACAATTGGTTTCAAAATTTCCTTTAACATCATATATGTAAGCAATTCCACCGCTCATTCCTGCGGCAAAATTTCTGCCCGTATTGCCTAATATTACTACACGCCCACCTGTCATATATTCACATCCATGATCACCAACGCCTTCTACAACTGTTGCTGCGCCCGAGTTTCTTACTGCAAAACGTTCACCCGCTTTTCCGCGGATATAAGCTTCGCCTGAAGTAGCGCCGTAAAATGCCACGTTGCCAATAATGATATTATCTTCAGGAACAAAAGTTGCCCTAACCGAAGGATAAACAATCAGTTTAGCGCCACTCAATCCTTTGCCAAAATAATCATTGGCATCACCTTCCAGTTCCATTGTAACGCCCCTTGCATTGAAAGCCCCAAAACTTTGCCCGGCGGTTCCTGTAAATTTAAAATGAATCGTATCATCGGGTAGACCATCCCCTTTATATTTTTTGGAAATTTCGTTGGATAAAATTGTGCCAGTAGTTCTGTCAATATTTTTTATATTAAAAGAAGCCGCTATTTTTTGCTGATTGTCCAATGCAGGTTTTGCAGCAGCAAGTAATTGCCAATCCAGCACATTATCTAATTCATGATCCTGACTTTCCTTATTGTAAAGACCGGTATAAATAGAAGCTGGTTCTTTATATAAAATTGGGGATAGATCCAGTTTACTATATTTCCAATGTGTAATATCTGGTCTAGTTTCAAGACAATCTACCTGACCTACCATTTCATTAATCGTTCTAAATCCAAGCTGTGCCATAATTTCCCTTAACTCTTCTGTCAAAAATTTGAAGAGGTTTACCACATAATCTGCATCGCCTGTAAAGCGGTCACGCAATTGCGGATCTTGTGTAGCAACCCCAACTGGACAGGTATTTAAATGGCATTTACGCATCATAATGCAACCTTCAGTTACCAAAGCTGCTGTTGCAACACCCCACTCCTCTGCACCCAATAAAGTTGCGATAGCAATATCTTTTCCAGTTTTTAATTGCCCATCTGTTTGCAATACCACCCGGCTGCGTAATTTATTTTTAACAAGGGTTTGGTGCGCTTCTGCCAATCCTAATTCCCAAGGTAATCCTGCATGTTTAATAGAACTAATGGGAGATGCTCCTGTTCCTCCATCATTGCCTGCAATCAACACTACATCAGCTTTTGCTTTTGCTACACCAGCAGCAATAGTGCCTACACCTGCTTTTGAAACTAGTTTTACATTTATACGTGCAGCCCTGTTGGCATTCTTTAAATCAAATATTAATTGTGCCAAATCTTCAATAGAATAAATATCGTGGTGTGGTGGTGGTGAGATCAATCCAACACCGGGTGTTGCATGTCGAACTTTACCAATCCATTCGTCAACTTTATGACCTGGTAATTGTCCTCCTTCACCCGGCTTAGCTCCCTGTGCCATTTTTATTTGCAGCTCATCTGCCTGTGTTAAATAATAACTTGTAACTCCAAACCTTGCCGAAGCAACCTGTTTAATGGCACTTCGCATGGAATCTCCATTAGGCAATGGTTCAAAACGCATTGCATCCTCTCCTCCTTCGCCGGTATTACTTTTTCCACCCAAACGATTCATAGCAATTGCCAATGTGCTATGTGCTTCATGAGAGATAGAACCAAAACTCATGGCACCTGTTGCAAACCTTTTCCAGATACCTTCAGCTGGTTCAACTTCATCAATAGAAATTGAGGTACGATGATAATTAAACTGAAACAAGCTTCTAAGCGTACACGCTTTTTCGCTTTGGTCATTTACCAGTTTCGAGTATTTTTTAAAAGTTGGATAGTCATTCATTCTTGTTGAATATTGCAACAAATGAATGGTTTGTGGATTGAATAAATGAAACTCGCCTTTACGTTTCCACTGATACAAACCACCTACCGCCAATCTATCTACCGGTATCTCTTTTTTACTAAATGCAAAAGCATGTTTAGCCAAATTTTCTTTGGCAATTTCATCGAGTCCCATACCTTCAATACGTGATATGGCTCCGGTAAAATATTTATCTACAACGGATCGATTT
Source organism: Ferruginibacter sp. (assembly GCA_025352695.1). GTDB lineage: Bacteria > Bacteroidota > Bacteroidia > Chitinophagales > Chitinophagaceae > Ferruginibacter. The sequence goes on from JANXSK010000095.1 coordinate 5,472, forward strand.
AAACCTATAATTTCAAATATTTGTGCTCCCTGATAAGATTGCAACGTAGATATGCCCATTTTTGAAAATACTTTCAACAAGCCATCATTAACTGCTTTGGTATAATTCCTTTTTAAATAATCCACATCAAGGTCTGATGCTAGCTTACCACTTATCTTCATATCCCGTATGCTGCTCAATGCCAGATAGGGGTTAATTGCTGTTGCACCAAAGCCTAACAAACAGGCAAAGTGATGCACTTCCCATACATCGCCTGCTTCCACAACAATACCCACCTGGCCACGTAACCCTTTTCTAATTAAATGATGGTGAACTGCAGAAGTTGCCAATAAAGAAGGAATAGGCGCATGGTCTGAATCAATTGAACGGTCAGTTAAAATCAGTACTTCAAAACCATCTTCGGCAGCATCAACTGCATAGCGGCAAATTCTGGCCAAAGCCTTTTGCATAGAATTAGGTTTACCATCTGCCCGATAATACATCTGCAGGGTTTTTGCCTGAAACACCCCCGTATCAATACTTCTTATCTTTTCTAATTCAAAATTGGATAACACCGGGTGTTTTAATGCTACTGTATGGCAAGCCAACGGATCTTCATTTAACAAGTTGCCGTTGTTGCCTACAAATGTTGCCAGTGACATAACAAGCCTTTCCCGTATTGGATCAATAGGAGGATTAGTAACCTGTGCAAACAATTGTTTAAAGTAAGAACTTAAATGTTGGGGCTGATCGCTCAAAACGGCCAATGGAACATCGGTACCCATTGAACCAATTGGCTCTTTACCATCTAATGCCATCGGGGCTATAATAGTGTCTAAATCTTCTGTTGAATAACCAAATGCTTTTTGATATTTAAAAACCTGGTCGCTTTCCAAATGAGTAAACATTACTCTTGGTTCTGGCAACTCTTCCAAACGGATTTTATATTTATTTAACCAATCACCATAAGGCTTTTGAGAGCAGATTCCTCTTTTCAATTCTTCATCACTGATAATGCGTCCCTGTTCCATATCTACCACAAACATTTTACCCGGTTGCAATCTTCCATTTTCTTTTATTAATGCAGGATCTACAGGTAATGCGCCAGTTTCCGACGCCATAATTACCCTATCATCAGTAGTTACACAATACCTTGAAGGTCGCAATCCGTTTCTATCAAGGGTAGCGCCAATAATTTTTCCATCTGTAAAAGAAATAGATGCAGGACCATCCCATGGCTCCATCATAGAAGCATGGTATTCATAAAAAGCTTTTCTAACCGGATCCATTTTATCGTCTCCATCCCATGCTTCCGGTATCAGCATCATCATTACTTGTGGCAATGATCTGCCAGTTAGCGTTAACAATTCAATCATATTGTCTAAACAGGCAGAATCTGACTGCATGCTGGTAACAACCGGCAATAACATCTCCATTTCTTCTTTGCTAAAATATGGAGATACAAAACCTGTTTCGCTGGCCTTAAGCCAATTTAAGTTCCCCTGCAACGTATTTATTTCTCCATTGTGAGCAATATACCTGAATGGCTGTGCCAGTTTCCAGGAAGGAAAAGTATTGGTAGCAAAACGGGAATGCACTAAACCAAAAGCAGATACAACCCTTTTATTATTTAGGTCAGGAAAATAATTCCTTACCTGCATACTTGTTAATTGTCCTTTATAAACGATTGTTTTATAAGAAAGTGAAGCAATGTAAAAACCAATAGCATCTTGTCTTACTGTATTAAATATTGTATGGCTAGTGTAATTACGCAATACAAATAGTTTTCTTTCAAAGTCTAATGGGTTGGTTATGTGGTCCGGACATGCTATAAAAACATGTTCCATTACCGGCTCAACAGACAATGCTGTCGGTCCGATACCGTTTGTATTTACAGGTACACCCCTATAGGTTAATATTTCTAACCCCAGTTTTTCGGCGGCCCGGTTAAAAATATCCCTGCACTCTTCTCTTAATTTTATTTCTTTCGGAAAAAAAAGCACACCAACGCCGTATTTACCAAAAGCAGGTAAGTGCACTCCTAATTTTACACATTCGGCAAAGAAAAATTCGTGCGGTATTTGTATAAAAATACCTGCACCATCACCTGTATTAGTTTCACAACCACAGGCTCCCCGATGCTCCATATTTTCTAATATCGTTAATGCATCAGAAATATGCTGGTGACTTTTATTACCTTTTATGTTGGCAACAAAACCAATACCACAAGCATCGTGCTCAAACTGAGGATCGTACAAACCTGTTTTACCTCCATTTGCAAATGAAGATTCGATGGCTATATGATTATTGGACGAGTCCGTGTTGATTGGAATAATTTTAGTGGTTGCGGTTGTGTTCATCTCTCGAAATTTATTTTTAAAAAATAACAATTCATTTTTTTATGAATTCATTTGGGCTGCAGCAATCGTTTGTGTATTTACACTAGGTATCCGTACAGATTATCATCTTTTTTAAGCTCCGTAAAGTTGATCTGGTATTTGTTCAAATTTTGTATCAATACCTGGTAATCATCTTTCAATTTTAATTCAATCCCAACAAGCGCAGGGCCAGTTTCTTTGTTATGCTTTTGCATATATTCAAACCGGGTAATGTCATCATTTTCTCCCAACACAAAATTTACAAACTCTTTTAAGGCACCCGGCCTTTGTGCAAACCTAATTAAAAAATAGTGTTTTAATCCTTCGTATTGTAATGAGCGCTCTTTAATTTCCTGCATCCGATCTATATCATTGTTACCACCGCTTAAAACACATACCACGTTTTTCCCCTTAATTTGTTCAGCATAATCATCCAATGCAGCAATGGATAAAACACCTGCCGGTTCAGAAACAATGGCATCTTCACTGTACAATTTCAAAATAGTTGTACAAACTTTTCCTTCAGGCACCAAGTGTATTTCCCGTAACACCTCTTTACAAATTGAGAAAGGAATATCTCCCACTCTCTTTACAGCAGCTCCATCAACAAAGCGATCTATACTTTCGAGTGTAACAGGTTTACCTGCCTTAAATGATTCGTACATGGCAGGAGCTCCTTCAGGTTCTACACCAATCAGTACTGTTTTTTGAGAAAAAGTTTTAAAGTAACTCCCCACGCCAGCACTTAATCCACCACCACCTACTGGTAAAAATAAATAATCTACCTCCGGTTGATCTTCCAATATTTCGAGTCCAACTGTACCTTGACCTTCAATAATTTTATGATCATCAAACGGAGGTATAAAAGTCATTTTATTTTGAAGGGTATATGTTTTTGCTGCTACAGCACAATCATCAAATGTATCTCCTACCAGTTTTACTTCTATCCATTCTTCGCCAAACATTTTTGTCTGGCTAATTTTTTGGTTTGGCGTTACTACGGGCATAAACACCACTCCTTTAACACAAATCTTTTTGCAACTATATGCAAATCCCTGGGCATGATTACCTGCACTTGCACACACCAAACCTTTCTGCAATTGCTCCTTTGGCAAACTACTCATCATATTATAAGCACCACGCAATTTATAAGAACGAACTACCTGTAAATCTTCTCTTTTTAAAAAAACATTGCACTGGTATTTTTTTGAAAGATTTGCATTAAATGAAAGCGGCGTTCTGTTAATAATATTTTTTAAGCGCAGGGATGCCGCTAAGATTCCACCCCCATCCCCTAAAAGGGAGTTATTTAACGAACCTGTTTTTTTAACAAGATCAATCAAGTCGCTGTCCCCTTCAACATAATTACAAATATTTATATCTGTGTTCATTAACGATCTTTTTTCAAAAAATACTTTACAAAAAGTGTATACCCTTCAAATAACTTCCCTTAAGGGGATGGGGGTTACACGGTATTAATAGTTTTCATTTCTGTCATTGCTTGTCTCAATTCAGCTCCAACTGCTTCAATTGGATGATAGCGAATAATTTCATTTACGGCAATAATTACTTTATTGTCAACACGTGCATCAATTCCCTCATTATAATTTTTTCCAATCAACCTGGTATCAACAGATTTCATAAAATCAGCTAACAAAGGCTTGCATGCATGATCAAATAAATAACATCCATATTCTGCTGTATCGGAAATTACCCTGTTCATTTCAAATAATTTTTTACGAGCAATGGTGTTGGCAATTAAAGGTGTTTCATGCAATGATTCATAATAAGCAGATTCTTCCTTTATTCCAGATTCTACCATTATTTCAAAAGCCAATTCTACTCCCGCTCTTACAAAAGCTACCATCAACAAGCCATTATCAAAATATTCCTGTTCAGTAATTTTATCAGTTGTGGGTGTTGTTTTTTCAAAAGCTGTTTCGCCAGTGGCTGCCCTCCAGCTTAATAAATTTTTATCATTATTTGCCCAGTCTTCCATCATTGTTTTTGAAAATTCGCCACTCATAATATCATCCTGGTGCTTTTGAAACAACGGACGCATAATGTCTTTTAAATGTTCAGAAATTTCGAAGGCTTTAATTTTTGCAGGGTTACTTAACCTGTCCATCATTGCTGTAATACCGCCTTGTTTTAAAGCTTCGGTAATCACTTCCCAGCCGTATTGAATTAATTTTGCTGCATACGCTTTATCAATTCCTTTCTCAATCATTTTATCAAAACTCAAAATAGAGCCTGTTTGTAACAAGCCGCAAAGAATGGTTTGTTCGCCCATTAAATCCGACTTTACTTCTGCTACAAAAGATGATTTTAAAACCCCCGCTTTATGACCACCCGTTGCAACCGCATAGGCTTTTGCATATGCCCATCCCTTTTCTTCAGGATCATTTTCTGGATGTACTGCTATTAATGTAGGTACCCCAAAACCTCTTTTATATTCTTCTCTAACTTCTGTACCAGGGCATTTTGGTGCTACCATTATTACAGTAATGTCTTTACGTATTTGCATTCCTTCTTCTACAATATTAAAACCATGAGAATAAGAAAGTGTAGCACCCTGTTTCATTAAAGGCATGATAGCAGTAACAACAGCAGTATGTTGCTTATCAGGTGTAAGATTAATAACCAAATCAGCAGTTGGAATCAATGCTTCATAAGTACCAACAGTAAAGCCATTTTCTGTTGCACTTTTCCATGATTGTCTTTTAGCATCAATTGCTTCCTTGCGCAAAGTGTAAGAAATATCCAGCCCGCTATCCCTCATATTTAATCCTTGGTTTAAACCTTGTGCGCCACAGCCTACTATCACTATTTTTTTACTTTTCAGTTCATTTACACCATCTGTAAATTCACTTTTGTCCATAAATTCACATACACCTAATTGATTCAGTTTTTCTCTTAATGATAATGTGTTAAAATAATTAGCCATTGTTGTTTATTTATTGTTTTAGGTTTATTGTTTTTAAATTTTTATTTTTTCGGCATTCGCATTTCTAATGAACATTGTTGTGTCACGCTCTTGTACTTTTTTAGCAATATGCAACTCCTTCAATTTAAAATAGCTTTTAAAAATACTGGGCTTTCCAAAGATTTTACATACTAAAAACTTCTTCCTGTTGATTTAAAAATTCATTTTCTATTACTTCCTCACTAGGTTCTTTTTGTTCAAATTCTTTTAGCTTTGCATGAAAACCATGGCTTTCTTTAATGATCGCAATTCTTGCACTACGTACAAATTCTATCAATCCAAAAGGCTCCAGGGCTTTAATCAGTTTATTTGTTTCCTCTCTGTGACCTGTAGTTTCAAACACCGTAAAATCTTTACGAATAGCTATTGCCCTTGCACCACATTCCCTTAGTAATCTTTCCACTTTTACCTTCTCTACAATTTCATCTGTAGATACTTTGTACAATGCCATTTCTTGCCAAACAACCTCATCATTGGTATTAAAATAAGCTTTCAACACTTCTACCTGTTTTTCAATTTGCCTGCAAACTTTTCTTACCACTTCTTCCGTCTCATCAATTACAATTGTAAAGCGATGAATGCCTTCAATTTCTGATGGTGATGTGTTCATACTATCTATATTAATCTTTCTTCTGGAGAAGATGATAGCTATGCGGTTTAGCAAACCAATCTGGTTTTCAGTGTACACGGTGATGGTGAATTCCTGTTTCATGTTGTATCCTTTTGCGGTATTAACCGAATGATGAATATTTTATTTAATAGCAATTACTCTTAATCTTTTATAATCGGCATACCATTCTCCATTTCTGTAGTTTGTTGTTACAAGAGCCTGTTGCACTTCTTCTAATATTTCACTAACCACTGCATCATCAATCCCTTTAAAGAAGGCTGAGCCAAACATTTTTACCCAATCTTTAACACCATTATCTATATCATTTAATTTGGTCTCTCTATTAAAATGAGCTCCGTACGTAACGCTGAAACCTCTTTTTTCCAGTAAGCCTGTGTACTCACTTAAAGAAGGAAAGTACCATAGCGGAATGGCTGCATTTTCTGCAAAGCCATGCATTATTAAACTATTCTTTAAAGCCGTAACAATCTTATCTACATTCAGTTTACCGCCAAACTCAAGTACTAACCTGCCGCTTCTTTTTAAATTTCGGTACATACAATCAATGGCCATTTCTTTTTTTGTTACCCAATGCAAAACTGCATTTGAAAAGATGGCATCAAAATGCTCATCAAAATAAAATTCTGTAGCAGACTGTACCTTAAATTCCAATGCAGGATATTGCTCTTTGGCCTTAGTAATCATTTCCAAAGAATTATCAATACCAACAACAGTGGCACCTGATGCTGCAATAATACTTGTTAAATAACCTGTGCCACAACCTAAATCAAGTATGCGTTCACCAGCCTCCGGCTTTAAAACATCTACCAGATCTTCTCCATATTTAAAAACAAAGGAATGCTTGTCATCATAAAGATGAGCGTTCCAATTAGTATGTACAGTTGCCGTTTCCATTACTTATTTACGATTCTTTTAAGTGCCATGGAATATCCCAGATGTAGCCCCTCATGCATGGTTAAAAATTTAACCGCATCATCAATACTATTTAAGGTTACAGTAAAACTTGTTGTGTAAGAGGTAAAATTATTGAATATACCTTTCTCCATATCAACAATCAATTCGTTTACCAACTGCAATGACTGCTGTTTTAAATAGTCCAGTTCACTTTCGTTTATAAAGGCTTCGGGTTTTGTACCTTTTACATATTTTGAAATAAATGTTTCATCAATCTTAAATGGAAGCCCCGCCAGTTTATAACACAATATTTGCTGACTAACAATAACATGCCCAAAATTCCAGATGATATTATTATTAAACCCTTCAGGAACTTTATTTAACTGTCCGATAGATAAGCCATCCATTAGTTTCAGGAATAACTTTCTTGATGCCTGTATTGTATCTATACTTTTATCTAATTCAACAACCATTATTATAAATTTTATCTGATTAACTTAATCTTATTTCTGCTACACTACAACCCTGTGGCACCATCGGAAAAACATTGTTTTCTTTGCCAACCATTACTTCCAGCAAATATGCTCCGTTGTGATTCAGCATGGTTTTTAATCCCTCTTTTAAATTTGCCCTTTCTGCAACACGTTGTCCATCTATACGATATCCCTTTGCTACCTGCACATAATCAGGGCTTTCAATATCTACAAAAGAATAGCGTTTGTCGTGAAACAATTGCTGCCATTGCCTAACCATTCCTAAAAACTGGTTGTTAAGAATTAGAATTTTTACATCCGTGCTGGTTTGCATAATGGTGCCTAATTCCTGTATCGTCATTTGCACCCCGCCATCACCAATAATAGCAACCACCGTACGATCAGGGGCACCAAATTTTGCACCGATAGCAGCAGGCAATGCAAATCCCATAGTACCTGCTCCACCTGATGTGATATTACTTTTGGTTTCATTAAATTTTGCATAGCGGCAGGTAACCATCTGGTGCTGCCCTACATCTGTAACAATGATGGCATCGCCATTGGTTAGTTCGTTCAATATTTTAATTACTTCCCCCATTGTTAACTCATCGGTTGTTGGGTTTAGCTCATTTTTAATAACAACTTCAATTTCTTTTTGGGTAAATTCATTAAATTTAGCCATCCATTCGGGATGTTGTTTTGCTTCAATCAATTGAGTAAGCATTGGCAATGTTTCTTTACAATCACCCCAAACAGGTACTGTAGATTTTACATTTTTATCTATCTCTGCAGGATCAATATCGAGGTGAATTACTTTGGCTTGTTTTGCATATTTATCCAACCTGCCGGTAACTCTGTCATCAAAACGCATACCTACTGCAATCAAAACATCACATTCATTTGTTAACACATTGGGCCCATAATTACCATGCATACCTAGCATACCTACATTCTGCGGATGATCAGTTGGTAAGGCACTTAACCCTAAAATAGTCCATGCAGCAGGCAATCCACCCTTTTCTATAAATGCTTTAAATTCTTTTTCGGCATTTCCCAAAATAATGCCCTGACCAAAAATCACAAAAGGCTTCTTTGCTTCATTAATCAGTTTAGCAGCTTGTTCCACATAATTCTTTCTAACAATTGGTTTAGGGCGATAGCTGCGTATATGCGTACACTTTATATACCCTTCATAATCGAATTTCTGGAGTTGTGCGTTTTTTGTAATGTCTATCAAAACAGGACCAGGCCGGCCTGTTCCTGCAATATAAAATGCCTTGGCTAAAACCGAAGGTATTTCGGTTGCATCTGTTACCTGGTAATTCCATTTGGTAACTGGTGTAGTAATGTTGATTACATCAACTTCCTGAAAAGCATCTGTACCTAATAAATGTGCATATACCTGACCAGTAATACAAACCAATGGGGTACTATCAATCATAGCATCGGCCAACCCTGTTACCAAGTTAGTTGCGCCGGGGCCACTTGTTGCAAACACTACACCTGTTTTACCGGAAGCCCGTGCAAAACCCTGGCCTGCATGAATACCTCCCTGCTCGTGGCGAACAAGAATATGTTTTATTTTATCGTGATAATCATACAATGCATCATAGATCGGCATAATAGCACCACCCGGATAACCAAAAATAGTTTCCACACCTTCCGCAATAAATGCTTCTAACACTGCCTGCGAACCTGTTATTGAAACCGTTTCGGTTGCCTTTTCAACAGGAGTTACTTTCTCCTGCGGATCCTTTTTTTCTATGATGTCAATAGTTTCCATCGTGTGACAATTTAATATTTACAAATAAATTTATTTTCTAAAACAAGGTGTAAAGCGAAGTGTTTACTCATCCGTTACACAACCTTCAGAAGCATCTTTTACATATTTTGCATACTTAAATAAAATTCCTTTTGTTGCTTTTAAGGCTGGTTGTTTCCAGGCGGCTTTCCTTTTGGCAATTTCTTCTTCTGAAACTTTTAAGGTCATTTTTTTTGTGGCCACATTAATTTCGATCCTGTCATTATCTTGTACCAATCCAATCAATCCTCCATCAAATGCTTCAGGCGTTATATGTCCAACTACAAAACCATGTGTGCCACCACTAAATCTTCCGTCTGTAATTAAGGCAACACTCTTACCTAATCCTGCTCCAATAATTGCTGAAGTAGGCTTTAACATTTCAGGCATACCTGGTGCACCTTTTGGTCCTACATGCGTTATCACTACTACATCACCTGCCTTTATCTTTCCGCTATTAATACCATTTATCAATTCAAATTCTCCATTAAAAACCCTTGCAGGTCCTTCAAACAATTCGCCTTCTTTCCCACTTATTTTTGCTACGCTACCTTTTGTGGCAAGGTTGCCAAACAATATTTGTAAATGTCCTGTTGTTTTAATTGGATTTGAAACCGGATAAATAATTTTTTGATCCTCAAAATCCAGGTCTGGCACATTCTCCAAATTTTCTGCAATTGTTTTTCCTGTTACGGTTAAACAATCACCATGCAATAACCCAACTTTCAATAAATATTTCATTACTGCAGGTACGCCCCCAATATTGTGAAGGTCTTCCATTAAAAATTTACCGCTAGGTTTTAAATCTGCCAATACCGGAACTTTATCACTAATAATTTGAAAATCATCTTGTGTAAAAACAACATCCACACTTTTTGCAATCGCTATAAAATGCAATACCGCATTGGTGCTTCCTCCCAACGCCATAATAACAGTAACAGCATTTTCGAATGCTTTTCTCGTCATGATGTCAGAAGGTTTAATATCCAGTTCCATCAGATTGCGAATAGCTTTACCAGCATCAAGGCACTCTTTCTTTTTTTCAATACTTGTTGCAGGATTGGAAGACGAATAAGGCAGGCTCATACCCAATGCTTCAATAGCACTACTCATAGTATTTGCTGTATACATACCACCACAAGCACCGGCACCTGGGCAACTGTTCATCACGATACCTTTAAAATCAGCTTCGTCTAAAGTGCCGGCAATTTTTTGTCCAAGCGCTTCAAAGGCAGATACAATATTAAGATCCTGCCCTTTGTAATGGCCTGGTGCAATGGTACCACCATACACCATGATGGAAGGGCGATTCAATCTTCCCATCGCCATTATTGAGCCAGGCATGTTTTTATCACAACCTGGTACTGCAATTAGTGCATCATAATATTGAGCCCCACACACAGTTTCAATTGAATCTGCAATAATATCACGGCTCACCAATGAGTAACGCATACCATCTGTACCATTACTCATACCATCACTAACGCCTATGGTATTAAAAATGAGGCCTACCAAATCATTTTCCCAAATACCTTGCTTTACTAATTTTGCCAAATCATTCAGGTGCATGTTACAGGTATTGCCGTCATAGCCCATACTTACTACACCTACCTGAGCTTTTGCCAAATCTGCATCTGTTAATCCAATGCCATAAAACATTGCTTGTGCAGCAGGCTGCGTTGCATCCTGAGTAATAGTTTTACTGTATTTATTCAATTCCATTTTAATGTTCTAGGGTTTATAATAATTGATTTTTAATAACAAAAAAACCCGTCTCTTTTGGAGGCGGGCTTTTTTTATGATTAGTTTTTTACTACATATTTAATCCTACTCCATTTTGTGCTACAGGTATAATAATGACCAATACAGTAATAACAATAACTGCTGTATTTTTAATGCCATTTAACAAATTTGCTGCTAACATAAAGATGTGTTGTACAACAAATATACCCAAGGTTTTTATAAAAACAAAGAACTATTTCCCCGTGCCCTAAAGGGGAGTTATCTGAAGAATTAACTTTTCACAAATAATCATTCAACCTATGAACTAAGAACCATTAATTATGCACATAATCTCACTAAATAATTGTAGACTTCCTTAATTCAATATTCTCTTTATTTACCCTGCCACTAATTCTTCCGCTGATATATTCGCTTATAAGTTCCCCAATGGTGGAGGTAAAATAAAAATTAATCGGGTCAATATCTTTTGATACAAATAAACTTTCAATAGTCCATTCTACTGCATCCCTTACTAGCTGAGCTTCTTCTTTTAAATTAAAATAGTCAAGCATCATTGCGGCAGATAAAATTGAGCCCAACGGATTGGCTATATCTTTACCAGTAGCTTTTGAATAAGATCCATGGATAGGCTCAAACAATGCATTTGAATTGCCAATTGATGCAGAGGGCAATAATCCGAGTGATCCGGTGATTACACTTGCTTCATCACTTAATATATCACCAAATAAGTTATCTGTTAAAATAACATCAAACTGTTTTGGGTTTAGCACAATTTGCATAGCAGCATTATCTGCAAATAAAAAACTCAATTGTACATCTGCATATTGAGATGCAATGTCCTTTACAACTTTTCTCCAAAGCCTTGATGTTTCCAACACATTTGCTTTATCTACAAGTGTTAATTTTTTGCGTCTTTTTTGTGCGGATTGAAATGCTAAATGCGCAATGCGTTCTACTTCTTCTTTGGTGTAACTACAATCATCAGATGCCCATGTTTGCTCTTCATTTGTTTTTTTTTCGCCAAAATAAATACCTCCCGTTAATTCACGAAAGATGATAAAATCTACACCCTCGATATATTTACTTTTTAAGGGCGATAAATGATGCAACGAAGCGTAAGTTGTTACAGGACGAATATTGGCATAGAGTTGTAATGTTTTCCTCAACTTCAGCAAACCCTGTTCTGGTCTTATTTTAGAGGAAGGATCATTATCATATTTTGGATGACCAATGGCACCAAATAAAATTGCATCGCTATTTAAGCAGGCTTCAATGGTTTCATCAGGTAAAGGATTGCCTGTTTCATCAATAGCAACAGCACCCATTAAACAATAAGTGTAATCAAATTGATGATGGAAATGTTCAGCAACAGCATCCAATACTTTTATAGATTGTTGTGTCACTTCTGGCCCTATGCCATCCCCCGTTATTACTGCAATATTTTTTTTCATTCTTATCGCTTAAAAGAAAATTAGCCTAATTAATAAATTTATACAACTACTCCATTAGCATATGCCTTTGCCAATGCATTCAGGTCATCTTCCATAACTTCTTTTTTACTATCAGCTACCTGTAAAAATTCCTGGTATAAAACATCAATATCATTTCTGGTGAACTGGTATCCTAACTTTTGAAAACGATGTGCCAATGCACTGCGCCCACTCCTTGCTGTTAGTACAATCTTTGATTCTTCGGCACCTACTTCAATAGGGTTTATAATCTCATAAGTCAATGCATCTTTTAAAAATCCATCCTGGTGAATACCGGAACTATGTGAAAAGGCATTGCTGCCGACTATTGCTTTATTACATTGTACAGGCATGCGCATTGTTTCTGCTACCTGCTGACTTAATGGATATAATTGCCTGGAATTAATATTTGTATAAAAACCCATGTCTTTGTGCTGTTTAATAATCATCACCACTTCTTCCAGCGATGTATTACCAGCTCTTTCTCCAAGGCCATTTATGGTACATTCAATTTGCCTTGCTCCGTTTATAATGCCTGCAATAGAATTTGCTGTAGCTAAACCAAGATCGTTATGGCAATGGCAGGATATAATTGCTTTATCTATATTAGGCACATTATTTACCAGGTAGGCTATTTTTTCGCCGTATTGGTGTGGTAAACAATATCCTGTTGTATCTGGAATATTTACCACTGTAGCCCCTGCTTTAATGACCGCTTCTATTACTCTTGCCAGGTATTCATTGCTTGTACGGCCTGCATCTTCAGCATAAAATTCTACATCATCAACAAAATTTCTGGCCCATTTTACACATTGTATGGCCCGATGTAAAATTTCGTCTTGTGTGGAATTAAATTTTGCTTTTATATGCAGATCAGAAGTTCCTATTCCTGTATGAATTCTTGGGCGAACAGCGTATTTTAATGCTTCGGCCGCTACTTCAATATCTTTTTGTACTGCCCGGGTTAATCCGCAGACTGTTGCATTTTTAATGATTTTTGATATTTCGTTAACCGAATTAAAATCGCCAGGAGAAGAAATTGGAAAACCAGCTTCGATAATATCAACACCTAGCTCTTCAAGCTTTAGGGCCAGTTCAATTTTTTCCTTAGTATTTAGTTTGCAACCAGGCACCTGCTCCCCATCCCGGAGAGTGGTGTCAAAAATATTTATCTTATTATCAGACATAGAAATAGCTTGATTTAATACGAGGAGGTTTAATTATTTTTGTTATTAGGACAATACTGTTAAATAATTTTACACTTACTTTACGAATATACCTTTATAATATCAGGGTATTTTTATAAAATTTAACCTTTTTTACGCTTCATAAACAAATTATTTTTGGAGCAAACATACAACCAGCAAGGGTTTCAAAGAAACTAAATTACGATGCCCAACCGAAGTACAGATACGCTGTTTCAGCTAATTAAATCGCTTGAGAAGAGCGAAAAGCGCAATTTTAAGTTGTATGCCAATCGCAATGCTGCTGGCGAAGCGCTAAAAAGTGTTCAACTATTTGATGCATTGGATAAAATGGACTATTATGATGAGGCCTTGTTATTAAAAAAGAATGAAACTATAAAAAAGCAGCAACTGAGTAATTCAAAGGCGCATTTGTACAAACAGATTCTAAGTAGCCTGAGGCTGATTAATGATGAAACCAATATAGATATTCAGTTAAATGAGCAGATGGATTTTGCCCGTATTTTATATAACAAAGGGCTTTACCTGCAAAGTTTGAAGGTGCTAGACAGGATGAAAGATCTTGCAAAAGCAAATAACCAATTTACCAACCTGGAGCAAGCTTTGTTTTTTGAGAAAAGTATTGAGTCATTGTATATAACCCGAAGCATACAAAACAGGGCTGAAGAACTTAGTAAAGAAACTACTGAAATAAATAATAGCTTAACGCTTACATCACAACTATCCAACCTTTCACTACAGTTATATAGTTGGTATATTCAAAATGGTCATAGCCGTAATGAAACAGAAGATGCAGCCGTACAAAAATTTTTTATTGATAATTTGGGTGACAAAACTAGCCAATGTAAGCATTTTTATGAAAAATTATACTTGTATCAAAGCTACTGCTGGAACGCTTTTATCCGTCAGGACTTTTTACAATATTACCGTTATACACAAAAATGGGTGAACCTTTTTGAAAAAGAGTCTTTTATGATTGCTATTGAAACAGGGCATTACATCAAGGGAATGCACAACCTTATGGGCTCTCATTTTGACCTTGGTAATCATCAGAAATTAAAGGAAACACTGGAAGCTTTTGATAAATTTTGTAATAGTAATATCGTAGTAAATAATGTTAATAACCGCATACAATGTTTTGTGTACCGCACCATCTCTATTTTTAATAAGCATTTTTTAGAAGGAAGTTTCACGGAAGGGCTGCAAATGATTCCTGAGATTGAATATAAAATTAAAGAGTACGAAATTTACATGGACCGCCACCGAATACTGGTTTTTGATTATAAAATTGCTTGCCTGTATTTCGGAAGCGGTGATTATGAAAAAGCAATTGATTATTTAAATAAGATCATCAACTGGAAAGTTGACCTTCGGACCGACCTTCAATGTTACAGCCGCTTACTGCACCTGATAGCGCATTATGAACTGGGCAATGATGAAATATTGGATTCGTTGATAAAATCAGTTTACCGTTTTATGTCTAAGATGCAAAACCTCAGTGTAGTAGAAGAAGAGATTTTTAAATTTATCCGCAAGTCTTTTCAATTAAGTGTTAAAACAATTAAACCTGAACTGGAAAAATTACTGGTAAAATTAAAGAGATTACAAAATAACCGTTTTGAAACGAGGGCCTTTATATATCTGGATATAATCTCCTGGCTGGAAAGTAAACTGGAAAATATTCCTGTACAGGAAGTATTGAAGCGAAAATTTATAGGCAAGCATAATAATAACTAATCTTATAAGAAATACTCTACTGCAAGAGCATAGCCTTTTAAACCAAGTCCACTAATCACGCCTTTTGCTTTGGCAGATACATGAGAAATTTTTCTGAATTCCTCCCGCCCAAAAATATTAGAAATATGTACTTCTACTACTGAAGTAGAAATAGCAGCGATGGCATCGCCCAAAGCAACTGAAGTATGTGTATAGCCGCCGGGATTAAAAATAATACCTTCATAGGTAAATCCTATTCGTTGTAGCTCATTAATTAGTTCGCCTTCTACATTACTTTGAAAATAATTGAATAATACATTCGGAAATAACATTTTTAATTCTTCAAAATACTGTTCAAAAGTTTTGTTGCCATAAACATCCGGTTCCCTTGTACCTAGTAAGTTTAAGTTTGGACCGTTGATGATTGCAATGTTCATACTGCGAATATAAGCTACAATTTTAAAGCACTAATTTTAAGGCACTAATTACACAAATTAAGGCAGTGTTATTTATTATGGGCGTAATCCCATCGATCTCAGAAACCCTATGCTTAATTGCTAATTATCAACGCAATAAACTCATCAAACAAATAACGGCTATCGTGTGGCCCTGGTGTTGCTTCCGGATGATATTGCACCGAAAAGGCTGGCTTGTTTTTCATGCGGATACCTTCAATAGAATTGTCATTCAAGTTAACATGCGTTATTTCTACTTGTGTAGAAGCCCTTACTGCTTCAGGATTTACACCAAAGCCATGATTTTGAGTGGTAATCTCACTTTTACCGCTGAGGAGGTTTTTTACCGGGTGATTCAATCCTCTATGTCCATGGTGCATTTTAAAAGTAGGAATATCATTAGCCAGCGCCAATAACTGGTGCCCCAAACAAATACCAAACAACGGTTTATTAAGTTCAAGTATTTGGTTAATTGTTTTTATTGCATACTCCATGGGTGCAGGATCACCAGGTCCATTACTTATAAAATATCCATTGGGATTAAACCCCTGTATTTCTTCAAAACTGGTTTTAGCATTGTGCACTTTAACATAAGCACCCCTTTCAACCAGACAGTTTAAAATATTTTTTTTGATGCCATAATCTAATACTGCAACCCTTATTTTACTTTCGGGGTCTCCGGCAAAATAGGCTTCTTTGGTAGACACAACAGAAGCCAGTTCTAGCCCATCCATAGAAGGAACTTTATCGAGTGCTGCTTTTAATATTTCCAAATCAAAAATATCGGATGAAATGATGCAATTCATAGCCCCTTGTACACGCACATGCTCCACTAAAGCCCTGGTATCTACATCATCAATAGCAACAACCCCTTGACTTTCAAAATACTGCTGCAGCGATTCTTCAGCTAAAAAACGTGAATACTTGTCTTCCAGATTTCTACCGATAACGCCTTTTACTTGAACGCCATCACTTTCTACATCTACATTTTTAACGCCATAATTACCTACATGGACATTGTTCATGATTAAAACCTGTCCGTAATAACTGGGATCAGTAAAAACTTCCTGATAACCTGTCATCCCTGTGTTAAAACAAATTTCACCAGTTGTAGTACCAATTTTACCAAATGCTTGTCCGTAAAAAACGGTACCGTCTTTAAGTAATAAAATAGCTGTGTTTTTATCTGTTGTTGCTGCCATTATTTTTTTAAAAGTTTTGTAAAGAAAAGGATTCGGTAATTAATGGTGTAATTATTTTTAAAACACTATTATTTTACAGCTGCATGATTGCGGCAGTAAACATTGTAACAGTTGCATAAAAAAGCTCCGATAAAAATATCGGAGCTATATATAAATTAATATTTATCATTTATGCTTCTGGAGTTGGTTTTGCTTCGGGTGTTTCTTCAGCCTTAACTTCTACCGCTTCTTCTACCGCTGAGGTATCTGCTGTTTTCTTTTTAGCACCACCACTACGTCTTGTTTTCTTAGCCGGTTCTTCTCCTGCTGCTTTAACAATACTGTTACCGTAAATTTCATTAAAATCAACCAGTTCAATCATTGCCATTTCTGCATTATCACCAGTTCTTGCACCTAATTTGATAACACGAGTGTAACCACCCGGGCGACTTGCAATTTTAGGAGCTACAACAGTAAACAATTCTTTTACGGCAGCTTTATCATTAAGATAACTAAACACAATACGGTGATTGTGCATAATCAACTCTTTAGTTGCTGTATGTTTTGTTTTAGTAATCAATGGCTCAATGTAAGTACGTAAAGCTTTTGCTTTCGCCAACGTTGTAGTAATTCTTTTGTAGGTAATTAACTGGCAACCCAGATTCATCAGCAACGCTTTTCTATGAGAAGCCGTTCTGCTTAAATTGTTATTCTTATTTCCGTGACGCATGACATTATTGTTTTAAAATTCGGTTATACCGTGTCAGGAATTATAACCTACTCAATTATTAAAAATTCGTGTAATTCGTGATTTAAAATTCGTGTTAGCTTGGTTGCAATTACTCATCATCCAATTTCAACTTGCTTAAATCCATTCCAAAACCTAAACCTCTTTCGATCAACACCTGTTCAATTTCGCTTAAAGATTTTTGACCAAAGTTTCTAAATTTCATCAGGTCTTCCTGTTCGTACTGTACCAATTCACTTAATGAATTGATCTTAGCAGCTTTTAAACAGTTAAAGGCACGTACAGAAAGATCAAGATCTTCTAGAGGCGTCTTCAACACTTTACGTAGTTGCAAGGTTTGTTCGTCAACCAAGTCTTCTTTTTTATCTTCTTTGGTATCGAAAGTGATATTTTCATCAGTAATGATCATCAAATGCTGAATCAAAATACGACTAGCCTGTTTAACTGCTTCTTCGGGATGAATTGTACCGTCGGTGATCACTTCCATGATCAATTTTTCAAAATCCGTACGTTGTTCAACACGGGTATTTTCGATAGTATATTTTACATTTTTTATTGGTGTATAAATTGCATCCACCGCAATGTATCCAAAATGCGTACTCTTATCCTGGTTGTCTTCTGCAGGCACATAACCACGACCTTTACCAATGGTGATTTCAATATCCAATTTAGCACTGCTGTCCATTACACAAAGAATCAATTCAGGATTCATTACTTCAAATGACAGAGAAGCTTCACCGATATTACCGGCAGTAAGCTCCGTTTTATTTTTGATAGAAAGCGTGATTTTCTCACTGCTAACTTCATGCTCGACTTTCTTTTTAAACCTTACCTGCTTAAGGTTAAGGATTATTTCCGTAACGTCTTCGGTAATACCTTTAATAGTGGCGAACTCATGATCAGCACCAACTATGTTGATACCAATAATTGCATAACCTTCCAACGAGTTTAATAAAACCCTACGAAGAGCGTTACCAATAGTTACACCATAACCTGGTTCAAGCGGACGAAACTCAAATTGTGCTTCAAAGTCATTTGCTTTTTGCAGAACAATTTTATCGGGCTTAACAAAATTTAAAATGGCCATTTGTATTTTGTTGTTTTACCCCTATCC
>JANXSK010000123.1 GCA_025352695.1 Ferruginibacter sp.
GCAAATCCACAATGCCCTAAAACAACAAAAATCAAAACCATTTAAGCAAATCAAATTTGTAGTACACAAACCGCCACCTGAAAAATTTGAAACCCCTGCTATCGCTCAACTTGGCTATGGGTAGCTGCAATATGGGTTAAAGTTGCTTATTTCGTGAATGCTACGCTGTTGATTGTATTGCTAAAATAAGATTCGATTTTTATTTTGCAAATAAAATCAGGTGAAGGCTTCCAATAAAAAGTGATAGAAATTTTTGTTTATCTTTTTTGTTTAGAAAAAAAGAAAGTAGTGTCAAATACAATAGCTTACAGGTTTTAAGAAATAAATGGTAAATTATATAAAATTAACTTCGCAGAATAGTAAGAACAACATAAAATTTCTGCCGTCATTATTTTTGCAAACACAATACACTGCGGAAAGATTTTATTGGTACTAACTTATAATTTAAGTTGCAAAAAATAAAATGGCTCAAACAAAAAAATATAAAAAAGCCACAATGATTTTTTATATTTAAACTATGGAAACAGTAACACTACAACCTATTTACCATAATCAGCAGCCTTGTATTGGCATTTATTTTAGTAACCAGCCAACCCTTAACAAAATATTAAAAAGTATAACCGGCAGCCGGTTTACAAAAACATATAAATGCTGGTATGTACTTTTAAATAAAGTAAACTATACTGCCATTATAAAGGCTTTTAATGGAGTGTGCAAAATAGATAACCTGTTACTGCGCAAATATTTGATTGAAAATAAAATAACAACTACAACTGCAGCAACACAAAAAACAACCATAGCAACTGCCACCCCATCCACAAAGCCATTAAAACAGCCATCGGTTAAAACGGTTACTGTAAATAAAGTTATAGCAATAGCTGCTGTAAATGCGCATATTTTACCAGCTATCAGCCAGCAACTTATTTTAAAAGCTTACAGCCCATCTACCATAAAAACTTACCTGAATGAAATGAGCCAATTGCTGCAAACGGTTGGTAAAACCAATGCAGATAGTTTAACCCCAGCACTTTTAAAAAGATACTTTATATTTTGTTTTACAACATTAAAACTAACAGAAAATACGCTACACAGTCGCATTAATGCGCTAAAATTTTATTATGAACAAGTATTGGGACGGGAGAAGTTTTTTTGGGAAATACCACGACCAAAGAAAGCAATACTATTGCCTAAACTGCTGAATGAAGATGAAATAAGGAGGCTTTTTAATGCACTTACCAATAAAAAACACAAAGCCATGTTGTTTACTGCTTACAGTGCCGGCTTACGAGTAAGTGAAATTGTAAACTTAAAAATAGAACACATAGACAGCAAGCGAATGCAAATATTTATAGAACGGGCAAAAGGAAAAAAAGACCGATATGTAAATTTGAGCCCTGTATTGCTGGATATTTTAAGAAATTATTTCAAATCCTATAAACCTGCGCCACGCATTTATTTGTTTGAGTCGGAGCAAACATCAGCTGCATATCCCACCCGAACTGTACAACAAATATTTACCAATGCAAAATTAAAAGCCGGAATAAAAAAAGAAGTAGGTGTACACAGCCTTCGGCATAGTTTTGCTACGCACCTTTTAGATAAAGGAACCGATATAAAATATATAAAAGATTTATTGGGGCATTTTGATATCAGAACCACTGAACGGTACCTGCATGTGAGCAAGCAGCAACTAATAAATATTGTAAGTCCTTTTGACGATTTATGGAACAAAGAACAAATTGACTGGTAAACAAAATAGCTGGGTTAAAAATGTTACCTACACTGCGATTAATTTAAATAATATATTAAATTACAGTTATAATCAATGACCTAAAAAGCAAGCAAGAATGTGGTGCAGGCAAGGCAAAGCCATGAATAAAAATCGCCCGGTACAACATATTATAAATAATACTAACGGGCATTGACGCAATAAACAATACAAAAAGTATATCATTATAATATTGATAATCAATGTAATTTTTTTTGTAACTTTCGTCTTATAACATAAATACAGCCGTTGAACCAACATTGCTATCGCAATGGGCTTTACACTTTTTTTGTAGTAAATTAGTATTCTAAACTTTAATTTATGCAAGAAAAAAAACACTTAGCCCGTATGCGGTCAATGCACTGCAACGTACAGACGATTTATTAAAACTGGGAGAATACAGCCCGGCCACTAT
>JANXSK010000159.1 GCA_025352695.1 Ferruginibacter sp.
TGCATTAACGGTGGAATACACTTCTAACCCGTCATGGTATGCTATACAGGCTTTGCCTTATTTAATGGAATATCCCTATGAATGTGCAGAGCAAACTTTTAACCGGTATTATGCAAATATACTGGCCACTTATGTAAGCAACAGCATGCCAAAAATTAAAACTTTTTTTGAAAAATGGCGTACCGCAGATACAGCAGCATTACTGAGTAACCTTCAAAAAAACGAAGAACTAAAATTAGTTTTGTTGCAGGAAACACCCTGGGTACTGGATGCACAAAATGAAAGCCAGCAAAAGAAAAATATTGCTCTGTTGTTTGACATGGTAAAAATGAGCAATGAAACTGACAAAGCCATCACCCAACTAAAAGATATGCAAAGCAGCAACGGCGGTTTTGCATGGTTCAAAGGCGGGATGGATGACCGTTATATTACGCAATACATCATCACCGGTATCGGCCATTTAAAAAAACTGAATGCCTTATCGGGCAGTAATGCCGGACAGTTAAAAGACATCATGGCCATTGTAAATAAAGCGCTTCCTTATCTTGATAAAAAGATAAAAGAAGAATATGATAACCTCATCAAAAGTAAAGCTGATCTTAAAAAAAATAACCTCAGCAACACGGCCATTCAATACCTGTACATGCGAAGTTTGTTTACTGAAACCAATATCGCTATAGTTTCGCAAACTGCCAATACTTATTACCACGGGCTGGCACAAAAATACTGGCTCAGCAACAATAAATACATGCAAGCCATGATCGCACTGGCTTTGCATCGTACCAACGATGAAGTAACTCCAAAAGCAATTATCAAATCTTTAAAAGAAAATGCCATCAACAAAGAAGAACTTGGCATGTACTGGAAAGAATTTACTAACGGCGGCTATTATTGGTACCAGGCACCTATTGAAAGCCAGGCGATGATGATAGAAGCATTTACAGACATTGATAAAAATACCGCAACAGTCGACAACCTTAAAACATGGTTGTTAAAACAAAAACAAACCCAAAACTGGAAAACCACCAAGGCCACTGCTGAAGCCTGTTATGCTTTATTACTTAGTGGCAGTAATTGGTTAACCGCAGAAAAAGAAATCAACATTAATTTGGGAGGTACTGTTGTTAAAAGCACCGATGATAAAACAGAAGCCGGAACAGATTACTTCAAAAAAACAATTGAAGGCGAAAAAATAAAAGCGGCAATGGGCAATGTATCAGTAAGCATCAAATCAGCAGACTCTAAAGTTCCTGCTTTAGGCGGCGGAGGGAGTTGGGGCTCCATTTACTGGCAATATTTTGAAGACCTTGATAAAATAATCCCGATAACTATTGGAACTGCTACCCCACTTCAACTAACTAAAAAACTATTTGTAGAAAAAAATGCAGACAAAGGCCCGGTTTTAGAAGCTATCGCCGATGGTGCAGAGCTAAAAGTAGGCGATAAAGTAAAGGTTCGGATTGAGTTAAAAGTAGATAGAGACATGGAATATGTACACATGAAAGATATGCGGGCAGCCTGCATGGAACCCACCAACGTAATCAGCGGATACAATTACCAGGGTGGCCTGGGTTATTATGAAAGTACCAAAGATGCCAGCACTAATTTCTTTTTTGGCTGGCTACCACGGGGGACTTATGTATTTGAATACGCATTGTTTGTAACCCATGCCGGTAATTTCAGCAATGGCATTACAAGTATTCAATGTATGTATGCACCAGAGTTTACCAGCCATAGCGAAGGAATTAGGGTAAATGTAGATACTCCTTAAAGGCGTAACCTGGAGACGGATAATTTATGAAATGGTAGTTTTATAACCAATTGGCTGTTTTACAAGCAACAGGTTAAAATGCAATAAATAAGCTACCAAGGGCTGTGCTGTAAAAATTATGCATTCTCCATTATCAAATTATACATTAAACCCTTACCTTTGCAGCCCCGTAAACAATTGTGTACGGAATTAACCAATTTTTTAAACTATAAACAAGGGAAAATGAACAACTACGAATTGATGGTGATTTTTACCCCGGTGTTGTCTGAAGAGGAATTTAAAGCCGCTCAGAAAAAATTTGCAGCAATTGTTACAGACAATGGCGGCGAAGTTTTGCACACCAATCCCTGGGGATTAAAATCACTGGCCTATCCCATAGCCAAAAAGACCACTGGTCTTTACTGGGTAATGGAGTATAAAGCGCCAACCATCTTCAATGAAAAGTTGAAAACTCAACTTTTACGTGACGAATCAGTAATGCGTCACATGTATACTGTACTCGATAAATACGCCGTCGATTACAACACCAAAAAGAGAAGTGGCGGTAAATATTCACCAACTGAAAAAGCGGAGGCATAATCATGGCAAAACCAAACGAGATTAAATATCTCACAGCAATTAAAGCTGAAAAGCGTCCAAAGAAATATTGCCGCTTTAAGAAAATGGGTATTCATTATATTGATTATAAAGATGCCGATTTCTTAAAAAAATTCCTTAACGAACAAGGAAAACTATTACCCCGTCGTTTAACAGGAAACTCTTTAAAATTTCAGCGTAAAGTTAGTGACGCAGTAAAAAAAGCCCGTCAAATGGCCATCTTACCATACGTTACAGATCTTTTAAAATAAAATTTTTCACCACCCTAATTCCCATTCGGGATGAAAGTTCTTATAAGAATTGGGTAAAAATGCAAACAACATGCAGGTAATATTAATACAGGATGTAAACAACCTTGGCGGTACCAATGAACTGGTAACAGTTAAAAACGGTTACGGTCGTAACTTTTTAATTCCTTCTAAATTAGCAATAGAGGCTAGCCCAAGTAATTTAAAACAACGGGAAGAAAAAGTTAAGCAGCAAGCTAAAAAAGAAGCTAAATTATTAGCCGAATTAAACAGCGTAATTGCAACTTTAACCAACGGAGCATTAAAAATTGGTGCTAAAACTGGTACAACCGGTAAAATTTTTGGTAGTGTAACTTCCGTTCAAATTGCACGTGCAATTAAAGAACAAAAAGGTTACGAAATTGACCGTCGCCGGATCACTATTCTTGATGAAGTAAAAGAATTAGGTACATTTAAAGCAAAAATTGATTTTGGTAACGGTAACGAAACCGAAGTTGAATTTGAAGTAATAGCTGAATAATTGCAACTTTATATAATGTACAATCCGCTCAATATTTGAGCGGATTTTTTTGTTTGGTCATAAGATTTTATTAAGCATTTATATACCTTCTTTACCTATACTAATTGCCACTAGTTCCACAAATTTATGTTGTAAAACTATTTTTAATTACAAAGTATTTTTTAGTAGATGTTTAATATCATAAACCCCTATATTTATTTTTATTTGTGTAAAGTCGGTATTTTGCAATCTATTTTATACTCCCTTTAAACTACTACACATGTTAATAAAAGATTTTACTTCATTGTGCATCAGTACTCTTTTTGTAAGTAGTATTTTTATTAATTGTAACAACACTGATAAAACAGTTCCTTCAACTTATGATACTATCCCTAAAACTGAAATAAAAGAAATAGGTATAAAAGGCAGTTTCAGTAACCAAACAAAAATTATTTTCGATAGCAGTTTTATAAAAACTTTTCTCGATAGTTTTCCAAAATTCAAAGTATTTAAAAACGATATTAACAATTTCTATAAAAGGAGAAAATATGCCTATGCATGGTATGATGAGAATGGCATGATTGAACCCGCCAATAATTTATTCAACCGTATCGAAAACATAAGTGAGGAAGGCTTGCCAGACGTTGTTCCCTATAAGCCAGCATTTATTTCTCTAATGGAAGTTACTCATGGAATTGATTCAATTGCGCCAACACTAGAACTGATGCTTACTTCACAATATTTTGCCTATGCAAAAAAAGTTTGGGTAGGGTTAGATGAAAAACAAACACTGGCAATAGAATGGTTTTTACCTCGCAAAAAAAACACCAGCCAACAATTATTAGACTCTATGTTAAATGGAAAAAATTTGGTTGAAAATTCACGGGTATTTAGGCAATACAATCTTTTAAAAGACTATTTAAAAAAATACAATTTAATAAAAACAACTGGCAACCTTACAGCCATTAAGACCAATAAAAAAGTATATAGACTTAAAGACTCTTCGGAAACACTTTTGGCAATAAGAGAAAGATTATTTTTATTAGGCGATCTTTCAGCAAACAATCAATCCAACATATTTGATGAGGAATTACAGGAAGGAATTAAAAATTTTCAACGCCGTTTAGGATATAAAGAAGATGGCAATATTAATACCATGCTTGTTAAAGAATTAAATTACCCCATCGAAAAAAGAATTGAACAAATTTTGGTAAATATGGAAAGATGCCGTTGGGTGCCAGTTCAATTGAAGAGTAATTACCTGCTGGTAAATATTCCGGAATACAAATTACATGTATATGAAAACGATAGCTTAGTATTTAAAATGAACGTAGTGGTTGGTAAAGACCAGAATAAAACTGTGGTGTTTAACGGTGATATAAAGTATATTGTTTTTAGCCCCTATTGGAATATTCCCACAAGTATTTTAAAAAAGGAAACGCTACCGGCAATCAAAAAAAATCCTGATTATCTGGCTCAACACAATATGGAATGGAACGGTGGTAACGTTCGACAAAAACCTGGCCCAGATAACTCCTTAGGATTGGTAAAATTTTTATTCCCAAATACACACAGTATCTATTTGCATGATACGCCATCCAAATCATTATTTAATGAAGATAAACGAGCATTTAGTCATGGGTGCATCCGTTTGGCAGAAGCAAAAAAAATGGCGCAATATCTTTTAAGAAATGATACTAACTGGAATGAAGCAAAAATAACTGCAGCCATGAAAAGAAATGTAGAGCAATACGTTACACTTAAAACCACCGTTCCTGTGTTCATTGCCTATTTTACTGCCTGGGTTGACAGGCAGGGAAAATTGAATTTAAGAAATGATGTGTACAAAAGAGACAGTCGTTTGGCTAAGATGATATTGGAAAATTCTGGATTATGATTTTTTTTGAAAATTATTGTTTTTTTAAATAAATTGTTACATTTGTGTTGCATTAATGGTTTTAGTACTTCGTCGTTAGCTGATAGATGTCTTTTTTGAAGTCCGTTTTCAGTTCATTGTACCACTAAGTCATTAAAGTTATTATTTAATTTTAAAAGTTTTTACAATGAACATTTACGTAGGAAATCTCAGTTGGACAATGACCGATGAAGATCTAAGCAATCTCTTCACTCAATTTGGTACAGTTACAAGTGCTAAAATTTTAAAAGACAAAATGAACGGCCGCAGCAAAGGTTTTGGTTTTGTTGAAATGGACGATGCAGAAGCGGCTAAAACTGCTATTGCAGGTTTAAACGAAAGCGAAATTCAAGGTCGCAAATTAATCGTCAATGAATCCCAACCACGCACTGAAGGTGAAGGTGGTGGCGGTGGATTTAAAAAACGTAGTTTTGGTGGCGGAAGCGGAGGAAGCGGCGGCGGTTATAAAAAAAGCGGCGGAAGCGGTGGCGGTTATGGTGGAAGCGGCGGAAGTGGCGGCGGTTACGGTGGAAGCGGCGGCGGAAGAAGTGGTGGAAGCGGCGGCGGTTACGGTGGAAGCGGTGGTGGTGGCAACAGAAGCGGCGGAAGCGGCGGTTATAACAGAGATTATTAATCAACTTAGATTCTAATAAATAATTAAATCCTTCACTTTTTGTGAGGGATTTTTTATAACTGCTTATACGCAATTATTACAATGACAGCAACCGATAAAATTATAACACAAACAAAAAAATGGATTACGGAAGTAGTAATTGGTTGTAATTTTTGCCCGTTTGCAGCAAAAGAAATAAAAAAACAAACTGTTCACTACCAGGTAGAAAACAGCACTGATAAAGCAGCCTGTTTGCAAGCATTTCTGCATGAATGTACCCGACTGAATGAAGATGCAGCTATAGTAACTACATTACTTATTTTTCCAGATGGTTTTAAGCAATTTGATGATTTTTTAGATTTACTTGCACATGCAGAAGATTTACTGATAGAAAATGATTATGAAGGTTTGTATCAGGTAGCAAGCTTTCACCCTCAATATATTTTTGGCGGCTCCCCTGTTAACGATGCTGCTAATTATACCAATAGATCTGTTTATCCGATGCTGCATTTACTAAGAGAAGCGCAAATGGACGAAAGATTGGAACGTTATCCCAACCCGGAAAATATACCCGACAACAACATTAATTTTGCCCGTGAAAAAGGTGTGGAGTATATGAAATTATTAAGAGAAGCCTGTTTATAAAAATTGTTCAAATACGCTTTAACCAACCTGTTATACTCATACGTGATTTATTTGCTAACAATACTTCATGTTCCATTTCATCACTTTTAAAGAATACTGCCTTTTGTGCATTGGGCGAAATACTTTGTTGTTTATCGTGTTGATAGATTACCAATTCGCCTCCATCTGCTGCTACCCACTCATCGTTTAAATAACAGATGAGTGAAAACTTACGGTTATTGTCAGTTTTGAATTGATCTTTATGTTTTTTATAAGCACTCCCTTTTCCATACACAGCATAATGAAATTCGTAATCGTTAATACCTGTGTAACAGATTTGATTAAGATGATCAATAAAAGCTTCCACCATTTCTAAAAACTCCTGCTCAATAATATTGTTATTCTTTTTATCAAGCCAGTAAATTTTATCACCCCTCATTTGCTGTTTGTTATCAGCAATTTTTTCATTACCAATACCAGCAAATCTCATCTGTCCGTCCTGCTCCAAATCATGAATATTTTGTTGCAGCTTATCAGATAAATTTTTTGATAAAAAATGATCGGCTATGCCTATATTGTTATCAATAAAACTATTGATGATAATATCAAATTGTTCGTGCATTAGGTTGTTATTAAATGAGTAATCTCAAGGTAGTTTTTACTGGTAATAAATACTTTTTTGAATAAAAAAACAGCAATAAAAAAATAGCAATTTAATCTATTTTGTTACTTCGGTAATAACTTTACCTACACAACCACTTGGCATTTGTATGTGCAACAAAGCAGCTAGGGTAGCTGCAATATCTGTCATGTAAGTTTCACGATTGGTAGTACCTCGTTTTATATTCCAGCCAAAAAATAGTAATGGAATATGTGCATCGTAAGGATTCCATAAACCATGTGAAGTGCCTTTATTATAACCATCAAAATATCCCGGCATAAAGGTAAATTGTATATCTCCGCTTCTCTTAGGATTATATCCATTTATCATCATTTGCTTTTGCGGTTCAGCAATAGTTGCCTGAGCTATTTTATCAGTTTCAAAAGCATTTATAATATAGGGCTTTTGTTTCAATAGTTTAATAACCTCATTTATAATGGCGGTTTTATCTTTACCGTATATTTCAATTTCGGTAAAATTTAAATATACCTGGTAATTCTGTACTGACTGTACAACATTTTTTATTCCAAATTTTATTTCAATTGCCTGATTAATTTCTTTAAAAAAATCAGCATCATTAAATGTACCGCCTGGTATTTTGTGCTCAGCTAAAAAAGCAGGAATATGTGCAACACCATGATCGGCCGTTAAAAAAGTTAGGTAATTGCCCTTGCCCAATTTTTGGTCGAGGTATTGCAAAAAATCTGCTATGTCTTTATCTAACCTTAAATAAGTATCTTCTATTTCAATTGAATTAGGGCCAAAACTATGACCAATATAATCGGTAGAAGATATGCTCAATGTTAAAAAATCAGTTACTGTATTGCTACCTAATTTTTCATTTTCAATTGCCTTCTTAGCAAAGTCAAATGTAAAGGTGTTGGCATAAGGTGTAGTTCTAAAGGAAGCGTATTTAGCGATACCTTTAATAGCTAATTTATGCGGAAAGGTAACAGTAGTTTCGCCTGAAATGGCATTTTCGTACGGCATATTATCCGCAGTACTCAGGTCATATTTATCTACAGGCAATAAGGTGTTCCATTCTTTACTCATATAATTTGCCACTTCATCTTTTGCATTAAAATCCTTCACCCATTGCGGAAGATTGGGCATATAATAAGTACTGGTAATCCACTTGCCGCCCTTATCATCGTACCAGTAAGCAGCATTGGCGCTATGGCCTGCCGGTAATATTGCTCCCCTATCTTTTATTGCAATACCAATTACTTTGCTTTTAAAATTATTGCTTAGCCTGAGTTCGTCAGTAATTGTAGTTGTCCATAAATTTTCAGGACTCATCTTACCTGCATCACTTTTATTGCCAACCGTACTTACGGTAGAATCTTCTGTACAATAGACATTAACATTTCTTGATTTATCGTACCAGTTATTTGCCACAATACCATTCATTGCGGGCACGCTACCAGTATAAATACAAGTGTGGCCGGGTGCTGTATAAGTAGGCGTGTAAGGAATAAAAGTATTCTCACAACTAAAGCCTTCGCCTAACAAACGCTTAAAACCATTGGCAGTGTACAGTTGGTTGTAGCGATACAAATAATCCCAACGCATTTGATCAATCACAATACCAATCACTAATTTAGGTTTTGAAGGCTGACCAGGTTCAACAGCAGCAGGTGTGTTGGTTAATTGGGCTGAAGTTGTAGCACTTAATAATACTATTAAAGAAAGTAGAAAAGATATTCTGCGAATCATACATTTTTTTGCAAATATAGTTTCAACCGATGCAAAAAAATTGTATAACTATGTTATATCTACCATATATGTAATTGAAAGCAAAGCCTTAAATTTGCGCTTCAAACTTCACCACCCCTTATAACTATTACATTAAAAATAATAGCAGTATGTATGAATTACTTTGCTGATGTTTTATCTTAGTACAAGAGGGCGATGCAACAATGTAACATCAGGGAAGTGAAGCCCGGACAAAAATATTTTAACAACAGCTTTTATTATGGCAGATGTTTTTGAAAAATTAGTGAAAAATGGTGGCCCGATTGGTCAGCATATGGATAGGGCTCATGGGTATTTTGCTTTCCCGAAATTAGAAGGAGAACTTGGTCCCAGAATGCAGTTTAGAGGTAAAGAAATGATTGTTTGGAGTTTAAACAACTACCTTGGTTTGGTAAACGATCCAGCCGTTAGAAAAGTGGATGTAGAAGCGGCTGCAAAATATGGTATGGGTAATCCGATGGGCGCAAGAATGATGAGTGGCAATACTGATATGCATGAAGCACTTGAAAAAGTAATCAGCCAATTTGTAAAAAGGGAAGATACGATGTTACTGAATTTTGGTTATCAGGGCATCATGAGTTGTATTGATGCATTGGTAAACCGCCGGGATGTGATTGTATACGATGCTGAAGCGCATGCTTGTATTGTGGATGGAGTTAGGCTTCACATGGGGCATCGCTATGCATTTAAACACAATAATATTGAAGATTGCGAAAAGCAATTGCAACGTGCTACAGAATTAGCCGCCAAACAAGGTGGTGGCATTTTAGTAATTACAGAAGGTGTATTTGGCATGGATGGTGAGCAGGGTATTTTAAAAGAAATTGTTGCCTTAAAAAAACAATATGACTTTAGAATTTTAATTGATGATGTGCATGGTTTTGGTTATATGGGTTCAACAGGTGCAGGTGCAGATGAAGAACAGGGATGTCAGGAGGGTATTGATTTATACTTCAGCACTTTTGTAAAAAGCATGGGTAGCATTGGTGCTTTTATAAGTGGGCCGAAGGCTGTGTTGAAATATCTACGGTACAACACCCGTTCGCAAATATTTGCAAAAAGTTTACCATTGATGATTGTGGAAGGTATGTTGAAACGCATGGAAATGGTGACCACTATGCCTGAATTAAGGACCAAACTTTGGCACAATGTAAAACTGTTACAAAATGGTTTAAGACAACGTGGTTTTGATATTGGTAATACCAACACCCCGGTTACGCCTGTATTTATGAAAGGTGATGTACCAGAGGCCACACAAATGGTAGTGGACCTGCGGGAGAATTTTCATATATTTTGTTCTATTGTGGTATACCCTGTTATACCAAAGGGTGATATTATTTATCGCCTCATTCCTACAGCTGCACATAGCGAAGAAGATATTGAAATAACACTCAATGCTTTTGAAGCCACTAAGAAAAAATTAGATGCAGGTGAATATAAAGCAGTTAATATTCCGGATATGGCAGAGAAAGCACAAAGCCCTCTACCCTAAAGCGGTACAAAGCAGGATTATTATAATTTGTTATTTGCAATCATATTCATTTGCTTCATTTTATAAAATTCATTAAAACAGCTGGTTTATACTGCCCCTTTTAAGTTAATTTTATAAAAATTATTACACTTCTTTAAATTAATTAATCAATGTATCATCAAGAAAAAAATGTACAGCAAGACGATAAGACTTTGTGGACGGGAATAGTTATTGTTACAGTATTAGAGGTAGTATTTTGGTTACTTTTTTATTGGATACATCTTAAAATGAGGGCTTAATTTGTAGCTTTTCTCCCTGGTTTTAAATCAAAAAAAATTGCAATAAAGCGGCATTGTGTTGATAGCAGGATGTCTCTTTTTTTAATGACAGAATCGTTTTTTTGAATACTATTTTGAAATAACGCTTTCTTGAAACCGTTATCTTTTGTCTTGTTACAGATCTTCCGTGTTAACTTTTTTACTATTTGCATCCTTGTTTATGCCGACTGTTAATTTAGTAACTGCTAATCGCTGTGACTGGTAAATACCCGAATGGCCGCTAAAATAATAAGCTGTAAAACAGGCAACCGCATAGTAAATAATATTTTCGGAACCAAATAATTCAACACCCATAAAAATACAGGCTATTGGCGTATTAGTAGCTCCGGCAAATACAGCAATAAAACCAAGGCCAGCTAATAAGTCAACAGGGGCACCCGTAATAATAGCTATCAGGTTACCCAATGTAGCACCAATAAAAAATAGCGGCGTTACCTCGCCGCCTTTAAACCCCATACCTAAAGTGATGGCAGTTAAAAGCAACTTCCAAAACCAGCTAAAATAGCCTGCCCCACCTTTATGAAACGCAGCTACAATACTCACCCCATCAGCATTGGGACTAGTAACACCTAAACCCAAATAATCAAAAGTACCCAGTAAATAACTGATGCCTACCACTAGCACAGCGCCAACAATGGGTACTAGCCATTGATTGGTAATAAATTCTTTGCTCCTGGTTTTTATAACGTTTACTAATTGAGAAAAAAGGAAGCTTGCAAAACCAAACAATATACCTGCAACAATTACTTTCAACAATAAAATAATGTTGAAAGAGATATAGGGAAAAAAGGAGTCGGTACTATCCCTATGCGCAATAGTGTATTGTGTATGGTGAATGCCACAGGAAACGCAGGTTATGTGCGCAAGGATGCCGGCAATAAAACAGGGTATTAGCGCATCGTATTTTATACGACCAATATACAACACTTCCAGCGCAAAAATAGCACCTGCCACCGGGGTGCCAAACACTGCTGCAAAACCTGCCGAGATACCACACATCAATAAAATTTGTTTGTCTTGTGTTGGTAACTTAAACCATCCTGCAAACTGCGAAGCAATGCTGCCACCCATTTGTACGGCCGTGCCTTCTCTGCCTGCCGAGCCTCCAAATAAATGGGTGAGTATTGTTGTAAATAAAATTAGCGGTGTCATAACTAACGGCACTCCCACAACGGGTTCATGCACTTCGTCCATAATAAGATTATTTCCCGCAGCACTTTTTTTACCAAACTTACTGTACAACCAAACAATTAAAATACCTGCCAGCGGTAAAAAAAATATAAGCCATAAATGCTGCCAACGCATGCCAGTTGCAATATCTAACAGCCACAAAAAAAAAGCTACCAATAAACCTATTGAAATTGAAACAGGAAGAATAATTAAAGACCAGCGAAGTAGTTGTTTGCCAATATTAAATTGTACTTGGAAATATTTTGCGTTGTTCATCCTACAAATAGTTTACCCGTAATAAAATAATTACCATTTGTAGGTGCCATTAGTCCTGATTACTTTTAGAACGGTTAAGTAGGAAGACACCATTTCCTTTGATGTCCAAAATTAAGGGTTGGATTTAAATTAGCGATAATTATTTTAAAGAATTGAAAAGTATTTTACTTATTAAAACAATTTAATCAGATAAAATATCTTAACTAAAAATACTTTTTACAAGTTACAAGAAAAGTCATTAACGCATTTTTATCATCAATTTCTCTTAGCTTTATCAAAAATTCTGGTGATGAATAAAATCGTTTTGTATATTCTTTTTTGTGTATTGGGAAAGATAGCCATTGGGCAAAAATTGCCCGCTGCTTTAACTGCTAAATACCCCAATCTGCCTCCCTTTAGCATTAACAAAGTACCAGATAGCTCCAGGTTTGAAAAAACCAATCTTCAAAAAAACAAAGCGGTTATGCTAATGGTATTTAGCCCTGATTGTGACCATTGCCAGCATAAAGTAAAAGAGATACAGGACAACATTAAATTGTTTAAAAATATACAAATCGTACTGATATCTAACCTCGGATACAATTATATAAACCGTTTTTATAAAGAGTTTAACCTTGCCAAATACCCAAGCATAATTATGGGTATGGATTATAAGTATGTAATAGGAAATTACTTTACTATCAGCTCTGTACCTGCTATCTTTTTGTACAATAAAAATGGACAATTTGTAAAAGCATTCGATAGAGATGTACCTGTACAAAAAATTCCGGCGGCATTGTAATTTACTTACCGTTAATTGTTAAAACGCTAAAGGCTTCAGCTAACAGTAGCAGTTTAATAAACCATTTTTTTTTAAAATAAATACTTAATTTTTAGCATATTATTTTAGTTTATACGTCTACGTATAAAAAATATTCACCCTTGT
This sequence comes from Ferruginibacter sp., assembly GCA_025352695.1. Lineage (GTDB taxonomy): Bacteria > Bacteroidota > Bacteroidia > Chitinophagales > Chitinophagaceae > Ferruginibacter. Next base: position 12,864 of record JANXSK010000159.1, read on the forward strand.
ATTAACTGTAAATAATAACTTAATGATTCTGTTTATTACAATTTTACTTGTGCTCATTGGTACCGCATATATTTTTTTACAACAACCCAAATTCGGAAAAAAATCCAGCGGCATACGACTGCAAAAAATTAAGCAATCACCCAATTATAAAAATGGACAATTTCAAAATTTAAGTCATACCCCTAACCTTGCCGAAGGTGTTGGCTATTATACGGTGATGAAAGAATTTTTTTTTGGCAAAAGCAAAAGAAGTAAACCATCCATTACACTGCCTTCACAAAAAACTAATTTATTAAACCTGCCGCCCGATGAAAATGTATTTGTCTGGTTTGGCCATTCCTCTTATTTTATGCAGATTGATGGAAAGATTATTTTAGTGGACCCTGTTTTAAGCGGCAGCGCCTCCCCTATACAATTTACCACCAACAGTTACAAAGGCAGTGATGTATACAGTCCAAATGATTTTCCTGCAATTGATTACCTGTTTATTACCCACGATCATTGGGATCATATGGATCATAGCACCCTTCTAAAACTAAAGCCAAAGGTTAAAAAAATCATCACCGGATTAGGAACCGGAGCTCACCTTGAGCATTGGGGATTTGATACCAACAAGATCATAGAAAAGGACTGGAATGAAACCATTGAATTGGACAATGGCTTTATAGTGAACACTACACCTGGCAGGCATTTTTCCGGGCGGGGGTTGAAAAGAAACCTTGCCTTATGGATGTCGTTTGTATTAACAACGCCCACAATGAAAATATTTATCGGTGGCGATTCTGGCTATGATAGCCACTTTAAAATCATTGGCGATACTCATGGTCCATTTGATGTTGCGATAATTGAATGCGGGCAGTACAACCGTTACTGGAAATATATTCACATGATGCCCGAAGAAATGGTGCAGGCAAGCATCGACCTGCAAACAAAAAAGCTGTTGCCCGTTCATTGGGGTAAATTTTCCTTGTCATTACATGCCTGGGACGAGCCCATATCGAGAGTTACAGCGGAAGCCAACAAAAAAAATATACAGCTTATCACCCCTATGATCGGCGAAGCAGTTAATCTGCAGACACCTGCATCTTCAATACAATGGTGGAACAATATAGATTTAAACATATTGTATTATAAATCAGTAACCAACACTTTTCTCCCATCCGTTATACTGCCATTAAATTAAATACTATGGCAGCATTAAAGAAAACCTAAAAAACTTAAAGATCAATTCCTTTGGAACTTAGCTGCATCACTTTTTAATTACCCATTAAACCAATAAATATTATTATTTAGTACTTCGGGCTATAGTTCACTATACCATAAAATATCTACAGCTAATTAGTTAGAAAAAACCGTGCGAAAAATAAAAATAAACGCTGGCACATTAAAAAATAAGGTGCCATATAATTCTGCTACCTTGTTTTAACTTACTTTTACGAAGCAAAAATTACGCCATACTACAACACTTTTAACATGAAAAAAACGATCGCTTTATTTCTAACTGGTATTCTTTTTAGTGTACTTGTCTTCGCCAATATTACGCTCCCCAAAATATTTGGCGACAACATGGTACTGCAACGCAACAAGCCTATAAGTGTTTGGGGCTGGGCTGCACCCAACGAAAAAATAGTGGTGCAATTCAACAAGCAAACAAAAAATACCACTGCAAATAAAGCTGGTAAGTGGCAGCTATTTTTAGCCGCGGAAAATGCTGGTGGACCTTTTCAGTTATCTGTAAAAGGAAGTAACGAGGTCAGCATAAAAAATATTCTGGTTGGCGAAGTATGGGTTTGTAGTGGTCAATCCAATATGGAAATGCCCATTGCAGGTTGGGGTAAAATAAACAATTATCAAAATGAAATCAATGAAGCCAACTATCCACAAATAAGACATATCAAAGTACCTAACACCACCAGCACTACATTAAAAGACGATATTACCGGTGGCAACTGGCAGGTATGTAGTGCAGCAACTGCCGGAGATTTTTCTGCGGCCGCTTACTTCTTTGCAAGAGATCTTTACAATAAATTAAAAGTACCCGTTGGGCTTATAAATACTTCCTGGGGCGGTACCATGTCTGAAGCTTGGACGAGTGAAAAAGCATTTGCACAAAGCCCCGAATTAAACTATGTGGCCGCTGCCATGAAAAATAATGATATCGAATCATCTATGAAAAAACGTGGTGAAACCGTGTTGAAACAAATTGAAAAAATACAAGGAAGTTTTGATAACGCCATCAATACAACTACCTGGAAAAACAGTGATTTTGATGACAGTAAATGGCCGGTAATGCAATTGCCGGGTGTTTGGGAAAACCAGGGCCTGGCAGATTTGGATGGCACCGTATGGTTTAGAAAAAACATTGTCATTAGCGATGCAGATGCAGGTAAAGCTGCCGTATTAAACTTATCTGTGATTGATGACAATGAAGAAACTTATTTGAATGGCGTGCTGGTTGGCAGCACAACCGGCTATAATACCCCAAGACAATATGCAATTGCAGCAGGCATTTTAAAAGCTGGTAAAAATACCATTGCTGTAAAAGTTGATGACACTGGCGGCGGCGGTGGCGTTTATGGACTGCCTGCAGATATGAAATTAACCATAGAAAATAAGGTGCACGAACTTGCAGGCAAATGGGCTTTTAGCGTAGCGCATATACTTGCATCTGCCACTGGTATTGGGCCAAATGATTATCCTGCCATGTTATTCAATGCCATGTTATACCCGTTGGTACAATTCAGCATTAAAGGTGCTATCTGGTACCAGGGCGAAACCAATGCAGGTCGTGCATATCAATACCGCACTGCTTTTCCTTTAATGATCAACGATTGGCGAACACACTTTAAACAGGGTAACTTTCCATTTTTATTTGTGCAATTGTCTACTTTTGGTTCAGCAGAAGCCAACAGCAAAAATGGCAGCGACTGGGCTGAATTAAGAGAAGCGCAGGCGATGACATTAAGCTTACCTAATACAGGCATGGCGGTAATCACCGACATTGGAAACCCGGCAGA
>JANXSK010000122.1 GCA_025352695.1 Ferruginibacter sp.
TCGAACCATCGTAAAAAGTTTTGCAGACTTACACCTAACCACTCGGCCACGTGACTATTTTGATGTAGTACACATCTTTATAAAAAGCTACAGCATAATTAGTTATATTTTTTACTGTACAAAAATAAGTGCTAAATATTAGTCTACCAAATCAATAGACTAATATTTAGCAAATAATGAAAAAATAATTCCAGCGATAGTAAGGGGTATTTTAATTTGATTAAAATTTAAATTCATTGTATCAGAAAATTAAAGGTGTTGTTTCGAAAGAACAGTTTCTTTAAAAATGTAGTAAATATATTGTTTGTACTTAGCTGTAATTTGAAGCGAATTATAGGCTTATTAATATATTATAGAGGTTGCAATAAAAGTTAAAAAGGGAGATGAAGTACAAGAGGGCGATGCAACGATGATCCACAGAATTGTTACGCCCGGACAAATATTTTAATAATAAATAGGTATAAAAAAGCCCACTGAATCAGCAGGCTGTGACAAGAGATAAAATAAAGAAAACTACATAAAAAAACTTACACAACACCCGCCAGCTCCAGACTTCGTTTGCATATTTTTTTATAGTCAATGTTTTCTATTACTGCATCCGGGCATACAATCAGTGATACTCCTTGTTGTTTCCACCAGTCTAATTTAAATAATTTTTCAGCATGTACCACTCCAATCAACCAGCTATAATGAAATACGTTGTGCCATTCTTCTATCCACTCAAAATGATTTTTATCAATCTTTTCAATGGCATCAACACTTACAAATACCTTTAAATAATAATCGTTGCTCAGCTGTGTATCTGTTTTATGAGCGATCTTTTTATACTCGTATTTATAATCATAGCGTAGGGCAGAAATATCACTTAACACAGCCGATGCTGTAGGAAATGCGCCTGCACCTTTGCCTTTAAAAAAATGCTTATCTGCAAAACTGCTTTCGGTGGTAATGGCGTTAAACTCATTTTGTACTTGGTACAAATCATCGGCTTCGGTAACGAATTGCGGCAATACAAATGCCACCAGTTTTCTGTTGGCGAGCTTTTGTGCATTGGCTACTAATTTAATGCTGTACTTTTTTTCTTTGGCTACGGTGGCATCCTGCAAAGAAATATTGGTGATGCCGTTAAAAATAAACTTGTCTGTTGTAGCAATGATGCCAAAGGAATGTGCTAATAAAATACTGAGTTTATTGGCAGCATCAAAACCGCCTATATCTAATATCGGATTACTTTCTGCAAAGCCCAGTTGTTTGGCAAGCAGTAAGGCTTCGTTAAATTGTACCTGCTCCTGAAATATTTTAGTAAGGATAAAATTGGTGGAACCATTGATGATGCCTCGGAAAGATTGTAACAAATCGTTGTCATAATATTCTTCCAGGTTACGGATGATGGGCATGCTGGCACAACAGGCAGCTTCGTATAAAAACGGGGTTTTGTGTTTTTGCTGCAATGTGTACAATTCTTCAAAATGTTCCGCTATCATTTTTTTATTGGCACTTACTACCGCCTTGCCACTTTGCAGCGCCTTTTTTATAATAATAAAAGCAGCGTCCGCATCATCTATCAATTCAACAATTACATTGATGTTTTCATCATCCAGTAAAGTGTCGGCATTGTCAGTAAAATGTGTTGCTGCAAGGCTTCTTTTTTTATCAATATTTTTTATACATATTTTGTTGATGGATGCCTGAAGGGTGGTCGTGCTATGCAATACATCGTATAAACCTTTGCCCACTACTCCAAAACCAAATAGGCCGATGCAGAGTTTGTTTGTTGACATTGTTAGTATTTTTAATTATGCTGATTGAGATGTAAGTTGTTGTTGAGTTGCCGCCTTTAATTCGTTAATTTTTACAAAGGCCTGATCCAGATCTGCAATTAAATCTTCTACTTCTTTCAGGCCTACACTTAAACGGATCAGGCTGTCATTTACACCGTTGGCTCTTCTTATATCAGCCGGAATACTTTTGTGCGTCATGTTTGCCGGGGGACTGATCAGGCTTTTAATGCCACCTAAACTTTCAGCTAGTAAAAAATATTTTGTACCCGTAATAAATGCAATCGCTACAGCTTTTGTATCTTCTTTTAAAGCAAAAGAAACTATACCACCAAAGCCTTTGGCCTGTTTTTTTGCAATGTGGTGATTGTGATGAGTTCTTAAACCCGGGTAAAATATTTTATCTACCAAAGGATGCGTTGATAAATAAACAGCGAGTTCCTGTGCATTGAGGCAATGTTGTTTTACACGAAGGTGCAGGGTTTCAATACCACGAATCAGCAACCAACTATCGAAGGGCGAAATAATAGCACCACAGGCATTTTGCAGGAATTTTATTTTTGCTCCAAGGTCTGCATTGTTGGTTATAACAATGCCTGCAATAAGATCGCTGTGGCCACCTAAATATTTGATAGCAGAATGCACCACTATATCGGCTCCCAAAGTAAGGGGTTGCTGCAAAGCTGGAGAAGTAAAAGTGCTGTCAACGCATAGCAGGCAATTACTGGCTTTTGCAATTTTTGCAATGGCTTCAATATCGCTTATTTTTAAAGTTGGGTTGGTAGGTGTTTCTAGCCAGATTAGTTTTGTATTGATGGTAATGGCATTAAAAATATTTTCCACATTGGTGGTATCTACATAGGTAATTTTAATCCCAAATTTTTCATACACCTGCGTAAATAATCTAAATGCCCCTCCATAGATATCATCAACCGCCACAATTTCATCACCTGATTTTAAAAGTTTACATACTGCATCAATAGCCGCTAACCCACTGCTGAAAGCGGATGCGCAGCTGCCTTTTTCGAGTTTTGCAATTATGTCTTCCAGCACTTCCCTTGTTGGGTTGTTGCTTCTTGCATAATCATAGCCCTTGTTTATGCCAGGGGCATCCTGTATAAAAGTGCTGGTTTGATAAATGGGTAAGCTGATTGCGACTGTAAGCGGATCAACCGGAATGCTGTGAAGTAATTGTGTTGCGTTGCTCATGATAAAAATTTATTCCGGTATTTTTATTTTGACCAGAGGATGAAAAAATTTCTTTCACGCTTTTCAAGAAATTTTTTTTATCGGCTGAGTTTTGAGTTTCTCTAGTATCATCCTGCAAAGGCTTGATGTGTAGGGGCAACAAAAAAGCTCATCCGATAAATCAGATGAGCTTATAATATTTTGTGTTGATATTTTGAGCTGTGAATCTGACTTATCTTCCCGCTGTTTCAACATGCGCTGCATGAAAAAACGGGATGGAATTGGCACCTTTTCTTTAACTTCCAGAAGGAATTAAAAGATAGGTTGTCAAGGCGTCATCGGGCCATTACCCTCTGCCTTTCTTGATAAGCGATAATTAAAGAACTAGAACAAAGGTATTACCACTACTTTTAAAATTCCAAATAATTCTTTTTTAATAATTATAAGAACATGCTGTAAATATTGCTGGCATTGAATTATAGGAGGATATATTTTTTTATTTTAAACCGTTACAGCCATTTTTTATACAACATTACCCAAAAGATTTTTATCTTGTTGGCGAGGATAAATTTAACTGACCCACTATGTACAATATTCAGCAAACATTACAACAATACTTTGGCTATAATTCTTTTCGCCATAATCAGGAAGAAATTATCGACAATGTATTGGCAAAAAAGGATAGTATTGTTTTAATGCCAACGGGTGGTGGTAAATCTTTGTGTTACCAGATTCCTGCATTGGTGTTGGAAGGCGTTACAATAGTAGTGTCGCCCTTGATTGCATTGATGAAAGACCAAGTAGATGCGTTGAAATTAAATGGTGTTGCAGCAGCTTTTTTAAATTCTTCCCAATCTTCTTCCGAGCAGGCTGCTATTATTCAGCAATTAAAAAATGGCCGCCTTAAATTATTATATGTAGCACCCGAACGTTTGCTGGGGCAGAATGGATTACTTAATTATTTAAAGGAGATTAAAGTATCGTTGTTTGCCATTGATGAAGCACATTGTATTAGCCATTGGGGGCATGATTTTAGGCCGGAATATTTAGTGCTGGGGCAATTAAAAAAACAGTTTCCTGCGGTACCAATTATTGCCTTAACAGCTACGGCTGATTCGCTTACAAAAAAGGATATTATTCAGAAGCTGGAAGTAACGGATTACACCGTGTATGAAAATTCTTTTAACCGGCCTAACATTAGTTATTATATCCAGCAAAAGCGAAATTACTTTAGTCAGTTAATCAGTTTTTTATCTGAACATAAAGAAGATAGTGGTATTATTTATTGCCTTAGCCGCAGCTCGGTTGAAAAGCTTGCTACAGATTTAAAAGAGGCAGGATATGCTGCAGCAGCATATCATGCAGGGCTGGATAAAAATATTAAAGAGCAAAATCAGGATCGTTTTTTAAAAGATGAAATAAAAATTATTGTGGCAACAATTGCCTTTGGTATGGGTATTAATAAAAGCAATGTACGGTTTGTAGTGCATGTTGATTTACCAAAAAATATTGAAGGGTATTACCAAGAAACAGGTAGGGCTGGAAGAGATGGATTACCCAGTGAAGCTATTTTATTTTACAGTTCGGCAGATGTGTTTAAATTAAAAAGTTTTGCCAGGGTAGAAGGTAATGAAGCACAGAGCAAAGTAATGCTAAAAAAGCTTGATCAGATGGCTGCATTTTGCGAAACACGGCAATGCCGCCGCAAGTATTTATTAAATTATTTTGATGAACCTGCTGCTAATTTTTGCGGTAGTTGCGATGTATGTTTAAGCCAGGAAGAAAAAGCAGATGCAACGATTGAAGCCCAAAAATTATTGAGTGCTGTAACCCGTTTGCAGGAAAGGTTTGGTATAAATTATGTGATTGATTTTTTAAGAGGAAGCAGTACTACCAAAACTGAACACCAGTCTATTAAAACGTTTGGCATAGGTAAAGATATTAGTAAAGATCAATGGAAAGTATATGTAAGAGATATGTTGCAAATGGGATACCTGCAACAGAGTGATACAGAATATCCTGTACTGCAATTGAATGCCGTAAGCAGGCAGATATTGAAAGGTGAAATGAAAGTGATGCTGGTAAAATCTGTTTCTGTAAACAAAGAAATAGTACAAAAAAGCAGTGTGGAAGAACCTGTGCATCCAGACCTGTTTAAAAAACTAAAAGCCATCCGGTATGATCTGGCGAAAGCCGAAAATGTAGCGGCCTTCCAGGTTTTTAGTGATGCTACATTGGTCGAACTGGCTACTTACTTGCCACTCACTAATGCAGCACTGGCCAAAATTTCCGGCTTTGGGGATATTAAACTGGCGAAATACGGCAACCAGTTTTCAGATGCCATTATAGATTATTGCAGGGCTAATAACCTCACTACAAAAATTGATGCAAAAGTACCCAAGCGGCAACGCAAATCTTCTGCCGTTGAAAAAACTATAGATACCAAAAAGCTAAGCCAGCAACTGTTTCAACTGGGCCGGTCGGTTGATGAAATTGCTTTTGAAAGAGGTCTCTCCACTGGTACTGTTGAAGGCCACCTGGCACATTTTATTTTCTCCGGTGAACTGAAAATTAATGAACTGGTAAATGCAGAAAAGTTGAAAGTTATTGCCGGCGCCATAAAAGCAAATAACAACAGCATTGCCGTTGCACCCATAAAACAAAAGCTCGGCGATGGTTATAGCTACGGAGAAATTACTGCTGTGATGAATTATTTGCGACGGATGAGTGAGGCGTAAGTTAATCGTTCATATTTTTAGTCATCCACTCTGCCTGGGAACCCGCTGTTTTTTCTATCGTTACCTTATTGGCTATTTTACCCTGACCTTTAATAATTGACTCTGTTACATAAGAATGTTCGATGGCTTCACTTTCTTTCATCCCAAACAGCTTTATCAGCGGAATCATTTTATCGCTCCCAAAATGTTTAAACAACGGTTCGTCCATAGCACTGAAAATGGGAATGTTTGTAAGCTGCCAGTCTTTTACCAGTTCCAGTTCTTTTGCAGGCAATGGGTAATGTTCTAAAAATACAGGTTGATGGTTTTTTAGTATGGCTATATCTATTTTATCGACCGTTGTTATTCTGGCCTCATCAATTCCATTCTGTAAGAAAAATACTTTGTACGTTTTGGCTGTTTCATTAAACCATGCGATAAAAATAGCTTCCGGTTGTGTTTTGGCTAATTGCATGCAGGCATTCATTTTGCCGGTTGAATGGATGTATACTTTGTCTTTAAAAACAGCAGGAGATTCGGTGTCTTCTTTTTTGCCGAATAGAGTTGATAACATGGAGGATGTTTGTGGGGTGCAAATTAGGGAAAGATCATGTGCATTTAATTTTGCAATGTTTTATGCAAAATTAGAAATTAAGAATCAACAAGTGATAATAGTAGAACCTTTTCGAATTGACAAATAGGGAAATATGATTAAGAATAAAGTTTCTCAATTTCAGAACACCAAGATTTTATATTGGTGTAAAGTGTATCATTAATTTTATTCGGTAAGTAATCTATAATTCTAAACCTATCGAAAACTAAACCAGCCTCATTTGCCCTTGGTGTCCAAATTTCTTTGGGGAAATATTGAGCACAAAAGAACATTCTTATAGGTTTTAAAACAGGTTGTTTGGAAAACCATGTATTACAAAAGGCATCTGCATTAAGTTCTGATAATCTATCTTGCCAACTGGTACCTGTTTTACATTGACCAAAAGCAATAATTTGTGAGACTTTTTTATCTGTGAAACCTTTCCATGCGATGACATCAATATTGTCATCTTGAGGATGATATGCATCATGTTTATGAATCTCCCCACCTTCTCCTATTTTTTTTGCTATGAGACTTAACTTGTTTCTAAAACCAACAACATCGGTATTGCTGGTACCTAATATTTCCACATTTGAATTCTCTCCAAAAAAAGAAACCGCAATTTCTGCTGATAGGTTTTCAAACAATTTTGTGCCGTCAATACCATTCTGAATTTTATCATTTGTCATATTCAGCCGGGTTGATAATAACAGAAAGCGATAAACTAAGGTAAAAAGATTTTCATCATGATTATATTTTAAAGTGTAGTCATTATTTTGTAATTCAAACGGGTATTGATTTCTGGTGTGATCTTTTCTGTTTTTAATCTCTGATGAAATTTCATCCAGTTTATTAATGAATTTATCTGTGTCGTCTTCAATGCCATTAATAATTAGTTCATCGGAAACTAACATCGGAGATTTTATTAAATCTAATAAAGAAAGACTGCCCCTTTTTTTGAGAGCTTTATATTCAGCATAATCAGCCCATTCCTGAGATGATGTTCTGAGATTCGGTATGCCATTCGGTATTTTAAACATAACTATTCGTCTCCAAAAATTCTTTTTTTCTGTTCAATAATTCCCTGTAAAGATTTCCATTTCTGCTCCATCGCATCATACAGGTCATCTGCGATCTGAGCAATTGTAGCTGCATGTTTCAATAAACTTTCATCTTTACCATCAAATCCTTCTGTAAGATAGGATTGAGCCTTTTGGAGTGCCCTTTTAGCTTCTAATAAATTTTGTTCAAATGTTTTATCTTTAGGCTGACTTATTTCATAGGCTTGGATAAGTGAAACGCCATCTTTCAATGCAAGAACAGCTTCCTTATTTTTAATTACGGCTTCTAAATGTCTTAGGTCAGGATTTTGGGACTGAATTAGTGCGGGGGCATCATTCTTTTTGCTACCAAATAACCAAGTCAGCAATTCTTGAAGATTATCATACTTATCTTCAGGTACAGGATTTTTTTTATCTTCGGGAACATCCTTAATTGATAAAAACTCTTTAAAACCTTCGTAATTCAACCCGGTGTATAGGTGAGAAAAGTAAAGCCTTGGTGCTTGAATATCACCTCTGTCAAATCTTTTTAAATGCTCTGCTTGCTGAATTACCTGTAAACCTTGATAAAGTTTCTCTACTGTTTTATTTGTGTCTCCAATTTGAGATGCTATCTCATCTAAAGAAATTCCAAATTCATTTCTTATCTGAGAAATATATTGTGCTTTAGCATAACTTCCCCATTTCGCAGGTCCGTTTATATGTTTAAACCCTATAAATTTCCATGCATCTTCTCTTTTATTTACAAATATTACTGGTAATTTATTTAACTGTTCTCTTACAGCAGGCGAAACTGCAAGAAGGTTTTTATTAAATCCGATATTGTCTGCATATATTGGATTTAAAATACATTTAACTGCCGCCAATCTCCTGTTGCCTTCAATAATTATATTCTTTCCTTTTTCTTTAATCCCAATTAGAGGTTCATTATCAAAAAAGCCACTTGCCTTTATGGACAAAACGATTTCTTCAACGCCCATTACATTCCATAAGATTGAAATAATTTCTTCATCTTTTGCGGGTGATGAAATATTAAATTCTGAAATTCTGGGATTACTGGAATCAAATGAAAGTTCATCTGGACTTATGTAATCAATCTGTCTTTTCATAATTTTTTAATTCTATTCATTCAATAATGTCAGGTTTCCTTGACGATTTTTTATTGTAATATTTTCAGGTAGCTGCAAATCGTCACAAAAAACTAAAAGTTCGCTACCGAATTTTTTGGTTTGTAATGTGTAATTTAAATCAAAAGAAGACATTCTGTAATCTTCATACATTTCTTTTATCTCAGAAACATTATCATAGGAAACTAACCACTTTACATTTTCAATATTTCTGATTGTATTTGCTAAGTTTAAATGATTATCACGTTTATAATTATTTAAGTATAGTTCTTTTCCTTTTTTATAATACGGAGGATCAAGATAGATGAAGGTTTCCTCTAAGACCAGATTATACATCTGAATATTATTCAAGATTTCAACAGCATCTAAATTGGTAAGAAATATATCATTCCTACGACCCGCTATTTTTTCAATTCGCTCAATCAGGTTTTCTTTATTGAACCTCACGTCAATTTTATAGTTACCTGTTTGATTTAGACCACCAATCGGACCAGCCTTAAAAATAATACCAGAACGATTAGTCCTATTTAAAAAAAATGTTGAAAATCCTAAATCTACAATATTTGTCCTTCGACCACTTTCAAAAATACTTTTCTGTTTATGCCATTCTTCAATGGTAATGGACGTGTTATTTATTCTATTTATAAAAGCCCTGGTATGATTTAGAATTGCATACCACATAGCATAGACATTATAATCGTAATCATTTATATGAATTCGATTAAAAGTGCCATTAAATAATAAATTAAGAGCGGCTCCTGCACCACCAGCATATAATTCCAGATAAGTGCCACCAATAATACCATTCAGTTGCGCTATTTCATTTATAAAATTAGAAAGACAGGACTTTCCTCCTGGATATCTTAACGGGCTATGATTTAATGTTTTTGCCAAGAGTAAGTTATAAGTTTTTACAACAAAATTAAGCTACAAAATATTGAACTTATCTTATTAAACAATCATTTTTCTTGTTTTTGCCTTTTAAAGCTACCTGTATCATTTTTATTAAGTAAATATGTATACAAAAATAACCCAATTCCCCCCAACCAAACCCCACCCTTTTTGTTTTGTATCTTTACAATACAGTAAAATAATACATGGCCAACATAAAAAAATCTTCTGCAGAAGATACAATCAGCAACGAATTTATTGAAGTGTTTGGTGCTAGGGAGCACAACCTGAAAAACATTGATATAAAAATACCCAAAAATCAATTGGTCGTGTTTACTGGTGTTAGCGGCAGTGGCAAATCGTCACTGGCATTTGATACCATTTACAACGAAGGGCAGCGTCGTTACATGGAAAGTTTTAGTGCCTATGCCCGTCAGTTTGTAGGTGATATGGAACGGCCCGATGTTGACAAGATCACCGGTCTTTCTCCCGTTATCTCTATTGAGCAAAAAACCACCAATAAAAATCCACGCAGCACGGTGGGCACCATTACAGAAATATATGATTTTTTGCGGTTGTTGTATGCAAGGGTGGGAGAGGCGTACAGCTACAACACCGGAAAAAAAATGGTGAAGTTTAGTGAAGAAGAAATTGTAACCAACATTTTTTTAAAATTTAAAAACAAAAAAATAAGTTTGTTGGCTCCATTGGTGCGTGGGCGAAAAGGGCATTACAGAGAATTGTTTGAAGACATCCGCAAGAAAGGTTATTTAAAAGTTCGTATTGACGGAACCGTAAAAGACCTTGTGCCAAAAATGCAAATTGACCGCTACAAAATTCATGACATTGAAGTGGTGGTTGATAGATTGGCAGTAACGGATGATATGAAAGTGCGGTTAAGCCAGAGCGTACAAAAAACGCTTCAAGTAGGTAAAGACCTAATGTTTTTACTCATTAATGATGATAATAAAACGGTGCAGTATAGCAAGCAATTAATGTGCGAAGAAACCGGTATTAGTTATGAAGAACCTTCCCCCAATGCTTTTTCATTTAATAGTCCCTATGGTGCCTGCCCTATCTGTAAAGGTTTGGGTACTGTTTACACTATTGATATGGAAGAAGTACTTCCGGATAAAACAAAAAGTATAAAGAACGGTGCTATTGTACCGTTGGGGGAAGAACGTGACGCCAGCGTATTTCAACAGGTAATAGTGTTTGCAAGAAAGCATAAAATTAATTTAGACAAACCATTGAAAGACCTGCCACAAGAACAGGTAAATCTGCTATTGTATGGAGATCAACAGATTAATGCCGAATTGGAAATGGATCTTAGTGATGACACAATTCCACTGGAGTATACCGGTAGTTATGAAGGCATCATTCCGATGCTGAAAAGATGGTTTGCTTCGCCCAATAGTGGAGAAGCTTTAAGAGATTGGGTGGAGAAATTTATGCAGTTAAAAACCTGCGGTACTTGCAATGGAGATAGGTTGAGAAAAGAAAGTCTTTGGTTTAAAGTAGATGAAAAAAATATAGCTGAATTAGTGGCATTGAATTTAGATAAATTGGCTATATGGTTTGATGGAATAGAAAAGCGGTTAAGTAATAAACAAAATGCCATCGCCAAAGATTTGTTGAAAGAAATTAGAGATCGCTTACAATTTTTACTGGATGTCGGTTTAACCTATCTTACTTTAAACCGTTCTTCTAAAAGCCTCAGTGGTGGAGAATCGCAGCGTATCAGGCTGGCAACTCAAATTGGGTCTCAATTGCAAGGTATTACTTATATTTTAGATGAGCCAAGTATTGGTTTACATCAAAGAGATAACCAGCGCCTGATTGGTGCCTTGCAAAATTTGCGCAATATTGGTAATAGCGTTTTGGTAGTAGAACATGATAAAGATATTATGCTGGCAGCAGATTATTTAGTTGATATTGGCCCTAAAGCGGGTAAGCACGGCGGTGAGATTGTAGCTATGGGTACGCCGCAGGAAGTGTTGGATAGCAACAGCGATACAGCAAAATATTTAAGTGGCGCAAAAAGTATTGCAGTACCTGCAGAAAGAAGAAAAGGCAATGGTAATTTTTTAGAATTAAAAGGCTCTAAAGGAAATAATTTAAAAAATGTAAGTGTAAAATTTCCATTGGGTAAATTGATATTGATAACTGGTGTAAGTGGCAGTGGAAAATCAACGCTTATCAATGAAACTTTGTATCCATTACTGAATAAACATTGTTACAATTCAAAAGCAATGCCGTTGGAATATAAATCTATTAGTGGCTTGGAGCATATTGATAAAGTAATAGAAATAGACCAGTCGCCCATTGGCCGTACGCCAAGAAGCAACCCTGCAACCTATTGTGGTTTTTTTACCGACATCAGAACACTATTTGCACTTGTGCCGGAGGCAAAAATTCGTGGTTATACAGCAGGTAGATTTAGTTTTAATGTAAAAAGTGGCCGGTGCGAAGTGTGTGAAGGTGGCGGCATGCGGGTGATAGAAATGAATTTTTTACCCGACGTATATGTGCATTGCGAAAAATGCAATGGCAAGCGCTACAACAGAGAAACATTAGAGATACGCTACAAAGGAAAATCTATCAGCGATGTACTGGATATGACGGTAGATGAAGCAGTAGAATTTTTTCAGGCAGTACCGTTTATTTATCGTAAAATAAAAGTGCTTAAAGAAGTAGGACTTGGTTATATCACCCTGGGACAAAGTGCGGTAACCCTTAGTGGTGGCGAAGCACAGCGGGTAAAGTTATCAACTGAACTTGGTAAAAAAGATACCGGTAAAACTTTTTATATTTTAGATGAGCCAACAACAGGGCTTCATTTTCAGGATATACAACATTTACTGGAAGTGATTAATAAACTGGTAGACAGAGGTAACAGTGTATTAGTAATTGAACACAATATAGATGTTATAAAAGTCGCTGATTACATTATTGATATTGGCCCGGAAGGTGGCGATGGGGGAGGATTGGTGTTGTTTGAAGGTGTGCCGGAAAATCTTGTAAAAGTAAAAGAAAGTTTTACAGCTAAATATTTGAAAATAGAATTAAATAATGACAAAGGACAGATGGGAAAATAGCGAATGTGGTTTCAGGGGTAAGCAGGTGTATACAAGGTATACACGGCTTTGATTAATATTTCCCTTCTATCGCTTTGCCATTATTCAATTGGTTATTAGATGGAAAAATCTCTTTGGTATCAGTATAAATCTTTTAGATTATAAATGCAACTTCACAATTAACCTCCTTGAGATTTGTTATACAGCATTGCCAACATACAACAGGTAACCAATATAATCATTTTAAAAAGTAGGGGATTAGTTTGCAAATTGTTTTTCATAATTAGGATGTTTTATTATTAGTATTTAAAATCTTGCAGGGCATCGCATTTGGTTGGCCGATCTCGGACTATTTTCGCCACCTCTGTTACCACCTATCTTTATGCCTAGTTTAAATAAAAACGAAAAATAGGCATCATTATTTTTTGGATTACCACGTTGGAACCCTGGATCTGTACGTGTTAAGGTACCAGAAGATTTATCATGAATCTGTAATGCAATATTGGCATCAGCAGCAGGTAAATATTTGTTGAATAAAGACGGATCTATATAGGTAGTACTTACATCATCTATATAATCTGTAAATGTCTTTCTATATAACAATTCAATACCCACATTCATGTTGTCTGTCAATAAATATTTCAGTCCGGCCCCCATCGGTATATTTATTTGTGTCAGCGAATAGTTCGGCCTGTTGGGATATTCGGGAAATCCCTCACCCTCTGTATGCAACGGATGTAAATAATGCCAGGTTTTATTTCCATTTTGATCAGTAAGTGAACCCTGTGGATTAAAATGAAAAAGACCTACACCTGCAAATACATAAGGCCTAAGTAACGGCTGATAATCCTCGTTATTTTTGTTTAACATCATTAAAGGAAATATTTCAACAGCTGTATAAGCTTCCCAAACATCACTCCTAAAATCAAGGTTACGAGACTTTCTAAATGATTCAGGCCTCCCATCAGTTACTATAATTTTATCTTCCCCAGCCAGGTAAGTATATTGAGCCGCAAGCCTAAATCCCAGCCATTCATTTGGATGGATACTTAAAAAGGCACCCTTCATTAACTTTGTCAACGGAATATTTAAATCCTTAATAAATGTAGTGCCATAACCACGGTGACCACCCAAATCCCCCAAAAAAAATGTTGGTCCAAAATTTAATCCAATTTCAATATTCATTTTATCATTTCCAAGCCTAACGTGTTGAGCGTAGATGGAGTGAGTAGTTAAAACGGTTAGCAGAAATAATAGCAGACTTCTATAAATAAAATAGTGTAAACGATTTTTCATGCCTTCACGGATTTTGGATACTGGATGCGATACAATATTTATAAATCCATGTACTGAATAATACAAATTCCATATCTACCAAAATAAAACGAAGGCAGTTGTTAAATATTGTTTAATAAGTAAAATTATATAGTGAGGCGCATTTCAATATGCAGAATACCATCTTCAAGATAAGTATCACCACTTGTTGGTATAAAACCCAGTGATTGGTAAAATTTTTTAAGGTATAACTGTGCGCTGATGGTGATTGCCAAACAGTTAAATTGTTGAAAGGTAGCCGCAATAGCCCTTTGCATTAATTCCCTTCCACTGCCAGTTCTTCTATAGGGCAAGGCAGTTAAAACCCGGCCAATACTGGCTTCTTTAAACGAAAGTCCCGGAGGTAAAATACGGCAATAAGCTACCAGCACATTTTTATCCCAGGCAGATAAATGAAAACTCTCAAAATCTTTATTATCTACATCTTGGTACACACAGTTTTGCTCTACTGAAAACACCTCCATACGCACTTGCATAATGGCATACAATTCTTTAGTGGTCAGTGTTTCAAACGATTGGTATTTCCATTGTAACGTTGACATGGATAATTTTTATGGTTGAGGTATTTTGTTTAGGTGTTAAGTTTTGTAAAATTTAATTATTAATTGTGCGTTACCCATCCGCAAGGGCGGAAAGGGGTAGGGCTATACGCTGCAATCTTTTTTTCGTACCTCAAAAAAGGATTTCCGCTGCTATCCCTAACGCGGTTCATTTTGCTACAACCTATTTTTTATCAAATCATAAAACTGAATAATAAAGTATTCTATATAAGCCTTTGTAGTGATAGCTTTTTTAGTATCCATATTTTTCTTTCCATCTTTCTTTTAAAAATTTTCTTATTTCTTCTTCCCGGGCATTTTTTTGCGGTGCATAAAATGGAGTGCCTTTTAATTGGTCGGGTAAATATTCCTGTAAGGTAAAATTGTCTTCAAACTGGTGAGCATATTTATAATCTTTACCATAATTCATTTGCTTCATTAGCTTGGTTGGCGCATTGCGTAAATGCAAGGGAACAGGTAAGTCGCCGGTTTGTTTAACTGCAGCTGCAGCTGAGCTGATAGCTACAAAAGCGGCATTGCTTTTAGCGCAGCCCGCAAGATAAGTAGCGCACTGCGAAAGTATTATCCTGCTTTCCGGGTAACCAATCATGCTTACCGCCTGAAAGGTACTGGTAGCAAGTAAAAGTGCATTGGGGTTGGCATTGCCAATATCTTCGCTCGCAAATATCAGCATGCGCCTTGCAATAAATTTCACATCTTCTCCACCCTCAATCATCCTTGCCAGCCAATATACTGCGCCATTAGGATCACTGCCCCGCATACTTTTAATAAAGGCAGAAATAATGTCGTAATGCTGTTCGCCTTTTTTATCATACAAGGCAATCCGCTGTTGGGCAATTTCCATTACTTTATCGTCCGTAATTATTGCATTGGTATCCAACACATCTGTTACAAGCTCCAGCAGGTTTAGTAGCTTACGGGCATCGCCACCACTTATAGTTAGCAAAGCATCGGTTTCTTTTAAAACAATATTTTTTTGCTGTAATACCGTATCTTTTTTTAAAACTACCTGTAACAGTTGTACCAGTTCTTTTTTATCTAGTGCTTTTAAAACATATACCTGGCAGCGGCTTAGCAAGGCGCTGTTTACTTCAAACGAAGGGTTCTCTGTAGTGGCACCAATCAAACGGATAATTCCTTTTTCAACCGCACCTAACAACGCATCTTGCTGACCTTTATTGAAGCGGTGAATTTCATCAATAAAAAGAATGGCACCTGGTTTTGTTTTCGCATCTTCTATAACTTCCCTTACTTCCTTTACCCCCGATGAAATGGCACTGAGTGTATAAAACGGAACGTTTAGTGTGTGTGCAATAATATTAGCAATGGTTGTTTTACCAACTCCTGGCGGCCCCCATAAAATAAGCGAAGGAAGTTTGCCCTGCTCAATGGCGGTTCGTAAAATGCTATCCTTTCCTGTAAGATGTTCCTGACCAACAAGTTCATCCAGGGTTTTGGGACGCATTCTTTCTGCTAAAGGGGCTACACTCATACCATAAAGGTAGTATGCTTAATTTGTTTTTTTTGCCAATAACTATTAAAAAGGAATAAGAATATTATCTGCTTTTTTTGGTAATTCAGAAGCGTTCAAAAATGGGCGTAATTAAATATTTTGAAACGGGTGCATTATTTTAGGTAAGGTGAAATTTCGGCAATTGTTACAGATTTTTTTAAGTCATCTAATTCAAGCACAATTAAATAACCGTTGGCACCTCCAGCTTTTTTTACGGCATCAGCCAATTTTTGCTGATCACTCACCTTGCGGTTACCGTTGGCATCCCAAATTTCTTTGGTACATAAACATCCAGCTGTTGGTGTGTACGGATAATACAATTGGCCTTTATAAAATTCAGGATCTACTGCTGTTCCATGGGCAATAATTTCTGTGCGGCCTGTAGCCCCAGCATAAAAACTTTCATATAAGGGATCGTAATTAT
Organism: Ferruginibacter sp.; assembly: GCA_025352695.1. Classification (GTDB taxonomy): domain Bacteria; phylum Bacteroidota; class Bacteroidia; order Chitinophagales; family Chitinophagaceae; genus Ferruginibacter. The sequence continues at coordinate 16,264 of JANXSK010000122.1, forward strand.
TTAAATCTTTGGGTAATAATTTACCATACCATTTTTTACTCCAGGAGGTATCCGTAATGGAACTATCGTTTAAAAAATGTTGCACCGATGTTTCGTAGGGCATGGTAAGTTGCAGGTTTTCTGTAGGGCCAATAAAGCTACTCCTGCTTTTATCAAAACCATGCATTTTAAAAATACCCTGCGGGGTATTGCCGTTTGTAATATAGGCTGGCATATTACTAACACTTCTTGCTAACTGTGGCAGCCAAAATATTTTACCGGCATCATTTTTAATAAATTTACCGGCAGTATCCCTTACTAAAACAAGCCCTGCATAATTTCTATTTTTTCGCTGAATACTATATACCACCACATTGCCGGGTAAATAATTTTTATTAAACAAAGCGTTGAGCAAATACTTACCTGAAAAAGTATTTTTTTTATATAGGTTATCTACATGTCTGAAAAATTCAGCCATAATTGCTATTTCTTTATCATTATTTAAAGACTGCATTTTATTTATACCAGCTTCCCCTATTAAAGTGATTGTTTTTTTTGATGTATCTGTCAGCAATAAATATTCGGCACACATGGCAAATATTTTTGCACTTGTTGTATTAACCAATAAGTGCCCTACGGATTTTGTGAATTGTTTTTGTTTAGTAGCATATAGCATTTCAAGTAATGCCTGCTGAAAATCCTGACTTCTTTTTTGCATACTATCCACTGCCATTTTTATGGCTGGTTGTGTCCACGCTTGCTGGTAATTAATCAGTTCAATGGCACTAAAAGCTTCCTGCCATTTTTCTTCTGTATCGTCATTTAAAGGAGAGGATAAATTTTTGGTGATAGAATTATTGATAAGGCTATTGTAAAACTTACTGCGGTTTTGTGCGGTAGTAAATTTTGAGAATACAATACTATCAGTTTGTGCTATGACAGGCAAACTCAATACAATTATGAATGATACAAAAAATATTTTTTTCATTTGTACAAAGTAAAATAAAAAATGTGGTGTAGTAAGCAACACATTAAAATTCTTCTAACTAAAAAATAATTGAGTAAAAATATATTAATAGAAAAACCCTGTTAATATAGTCAACAGGGTTTTAAGTAAATTTTTACTGGTTGTTTATTTCAAATCCAGCTTAATCTGTAATTCCTCAAACTGTTTGGCATCAATAGTACTTGGCGCATCCAACATTACATCACGGCCGCTGTTGTTTTTTGGAAAAGCAATAAAATCACGGATACTTTCGCTGCCGCCAAGAATAGCACACAAGCGATCAAAACCAAAGGCCAATCCGCCATGTGGAGGTGCTCCATATTCAAATGCACCCAATAAAAATCCAAATTTATGTAGCTGCTCTTCGGTATCCATTCCCAAAGCGGCAAACATTTTTTCCTGCAACGCTCTTTGAAAAATACGGATACTGCCGCCTCCAATTTCATTACCATTTAATACCATATCGTACGCATTTGCTTTAATACCTGCATAAGGATGTTCAAGGTATTTGGCTGCATTTTCAATTACAGGATTGTTACTGATCATAATATCAATGTGATCAGGTTTGGGAGATGTAAATGGATGATGCCTTGCTACCCAGCGGTTATCATCTTCAGCATATTCAAACAAAGGAAAATCTAATACCCACAATAATTTAAACACATCTGTTTTACGCATACCTAACTTATCGGCCATATACATACGCAGATCACTGGTAGCTTTTCGTGTCTTTTCTTCTGCGCCAGCCAATATTAAAATTAAATCACCTGGTTTAGCATTGGTTGTTGCTGCAAAAGCTTTTATTTTATCGGCATCATAAAATTTATCTATGCTGCTTTTAAAAGTTCCGTCTGCAATACATTTTATAAATACCAGTCCCTTCATTCCAATCTGCGGACGTTTAACCCATTCTGTAAGTTCATCGGTTTGCTTGTGGGTGTACTCGCTGCAACCTGGCAATGCTATGGCCAATACAGTTTCAGCATCCACAAAAACAGGAAAATTTCCTCCAGCTCCTAAAGGGGAGTTATTCAGGGTTTCAACTTTTTTGGGGAAAGTATACAAAGGGAATTTGAGGTTAGCGATCTTCAAATCAAAACGAATATCTGGTTTATCATTGCCGTACTGCCACATGGCATCTTCCCATGTCATACGTTCTACTACATCAGTATAATCGATATCTTTTACATCTTTAAATATACGTTTAACCAAACCTTCGAACATATTCAAAATATCTTCCTGCTCTACAAAACTCATTTCGCAATCTATCTGCGTAAATTCCGGCTGACGATCAGCACGCAAATCTTCATCTCTAAAACATTTTACAATCTGGTAGTAGCGGTCGTAACCACTTACCATTAGTAATTGTTTAAACGTTTGCGGGCTTTGTGGCAGTGCATAAAATTGTCCGGGATTCATACGGCTTGGTACAACAAAATCCCTTGCTCCTTCTGGTGTTGATTTAATTAAGAAAGGGGTTTCAATATCCATAAAATTATTTTCGTGCAAATAATTTCTAGTGCTTCGGCCAACGGCATAACGTAGTTCTAGATTCTTCTTCACCATATTCCGGCGCAAATCTAAAAAGCGGTATTTCATCCGCAGTTCATCACCGCCATCAGTATCATCCTGAATTGAAAAGGGAGGTACTGCTGATTTATTTAAAATGGTAAATTCACTCACCACAATCTCAATTTCACCAGTAGCAATATTTGCATTTTTATTACTGCGTTCATTTACAGTTCCTTTAACCTGTAATACAAACTCGCGGCCCAAAGGATTGGCATCCAGTTGGGTATTTAGATTTTCTGAAAATAACAATTGGGTTATGCCATACCGGTCTCTAAGATCAACAAATGTAATGCTGCCAAACTTGCGAATTGTTTGCACCCAGCCGCTAAGGGTAATTTCTTTTTTTGTATCAGCGATTCGTAACTCGCCACAAGTATGAGAACGGTACATTGAAATGTGTTTTGTGCCCCATCTCCAAAAGAGAAATAAAGCAATGAATGTTATTATTTTTTAAGCTGTAGTTGTACCCTTATTAAACATTGTTGTCGCCCACCACGGCGGATCAACAGTTGAACTGTTATTCAGATTTTACCTAAGCGATTGCAAATATACAGAGAGAAAGTTTAGAGTGGAAGGGTTATGCTTAACCAGGTATTTATTATTTTATTATATTGGTATTTGGTACCAGGTTTTAGAAAAGTCTTCAGCAGTTTATGCTACTAAGTACAATAAACAGGAGGTTTGCTATTATTATTGCATCGTATTTTATTTTAAGGGCTTCCCGGATTTTTAACCAATAACCAAGGTTTGTATTTGTTAGTATTGTTTTATTTGTGCAGTAACAGCAGCGGGTTTAATAAATATTCTACCCGGTTAATTGGGTAGCGTGTAGCCTAATTTTTATAAAATGGAAGTACTCAAAAAATATTATACATAAGCGGTACCGCTCTCAAATAATCCCCTAACTGCAGCAACACTTTCTGAAACAGCTTTTAATTGGTAATGAGGAAAATCGGGAAATGTGATCCAGCTACCACCCCATTCGAGCTCTGTTAATTGAGGCAAAACCAGTGCAGGCAAATGCTTGTATTTACTATCTGTTGCAATGTATTTGCCATTTTCAAACAAGCCAATATCCCAGGCAATACCAAAATTATGATTGCTTTGTCCACCTTTTGCATTGGTTACTTTAGGTAAAGTATTGCCATTTCGTCCTTGTTTGTACAAAGTATCCTGTGCTGCATACGTACGTGTGCCAGATAGGATGCGTACATCTTTTCCCTGGCTGGTAAGAATAGAAATAAATTTCCTTGCTGTAATTTGTGCCTTTGGTATAAGTGTAATAATATTACTTTCGCTTCTGAAATCTGCAGCTCCAAACTGTTGTTTAATCAATTCGCTTTGTTGTATAAAAGCAGCATCGGCAGCGTTTATTTTTGGTCCCCAGCTTCCATCTAATCTGTCTGTATAAAACCCATTGGCTTTTAAAAAGCGCTGATAAAATAGTACATCTTGTTTTAATAATTGGTAACTCATTGTTTATGGTTTTAAATTGGTTAATTTTTAAAAAAGAAATATAAAAATTATTATTATTCACGTAAAAAAGGAGTCTTTACTTATGCTGTTCCACCGGAATTATTATTTTTTGATTTTAAGTAGTCGAATATCTTTTTACCCAAATAACTTACTATTGGTATTAAAATAAGTACCAATAATTTTCCAGGGTTTTTTCTTAACCAATCAACCAATGTTCTCCAAAATTTGTTTCCAGTTGTATGCTAATATTAAACTCTCTGCTATCTATGGGGCTCATTGTACCATCTTCTTTTTCTGCTACTACTTTTAAATAAAGTCTTGCATACTTAACACTTGTTTTGGGAGTAACAGCCCATTGTCATAAATTTTTTTCACCGTCGGTTGTATCAATTAATTGCCGCTGGCGGTAATCCAGTGAATCAATTCTGAAATTACTATCCGGGTCATTCAGGGTAATGGTGAGGTACTTGAAATAATAAATATTGATGCCTGTTAAATAAGTGGCTGTATCCGATTTTCTTTCTGGTGTTACCTGTGTATTTTTGTTTTGTAAATCTTCTTTTATTTGTGCTGCCAATTTATCGATTGCTTCTTTTACATTTACTGTCCGCACCTGCGCATAAATACTTCTTGTTTGGTCCTGCTTCATATTGGTAAAATAAGAATAGCCTAATACGGCCGATTTTTTCATTTTGGTGCTAATTTTTTTTATAGCAGCATCTACCGTTACCGGTTGTATTTTATGCATCCTATCAGTAACAGTATTTACCGGTGGCTTTACCGGCCTCGTAGAAATCGTATCTACATTTTCGGTTACTGCAGTATCTATAGTAACTGTTGAACTTTCTACTTTTTTCGGTATTGTAGTTTCTTTTTTTTCACTGTTGTAAACACAGCTATAAAATAAAATGGCCATGGTAAATAGTATTGCTGATTTTTTTATCATGACTTAAATTATTATTGCTTTAGTAAATGATGTTGGGTGTAACGAATTAGGAATTAATTTTGATTTTTATAATTTTTTGTCCAGAAATTAGCCAGCGGGATATCAATTGCAATAAACCAATTACTTTTCCATCTCGATTTATCTGATATTGCAAGTTTACCATCATCTTTTTTGTAATACAGTCTTGAGCCATATTGCCAACCATATCCAACTGAAAGTGGCACGTATGAAAGTGATTTAATGGGTAAGCCGATTCCATATACTAGGTAGCCGCCGGGCGTAAAAATGTCATTTATTGTTACCTTTTGATCCAATGAAGTGCTATCATTTTTTAAGCGATACCCTGCAATTGCACCAACATCAATCAATGTAGCGTACAGGCTTAGAGCACCAATAGTTGTACCGTTATTATAAAGTCCTAAACCCTTACTGATAGCAATTCCTACTGGTGCAGTAACGCCCACTTTTGAATTGTTTCCATCAATTTTATCTGTATTGTTTACACTGTTTTTAATATAACCTCCAATGTATGCATTGAGCGAGATGTTCCATGCCGTATTTTTTTTAATAGAAGAGCTTCCTGCGGGCAACACTGCCGCCTCTATGGCAGCTGCTGCTTCTTCGGGCTTTTCAGCCTTAACAATGCTTGCTATAAGGTTACCGTATTTTAATATTCCTTCAACAAGTATTGATCTTTTATCTATCGAATCTTTTTCAAAAAAGTTACTACTATTAACAGCATTTTTTGCAACCGCAAAAAGATTTTTACTGGAAACAGTTATTTTATTTGCGGTATCATTGAGCACTATACTTTTATTATCTATTGCAGCTTTCGATTTTGATAATACTTCTTGTAAAATATTATAGGTATTCATTACTGCAGCGTTGTAGTTTTTTGTATAAATATTTTTAAATAGATTGTTGGCGTTACGTGCCATTACAATATATCTGTCATCAGCAATTCCCTCTTTAATAGTATTGGCAATCTTAAAGCCGTAATCAATAATATTAATGGCTTTTTCTATGTAAGTGTAATAATCTTCGTTTGTAAGTCCATAGTCTTTTTTTTGCTTTAAATCTTTTATTGAGTGTTCCACATCATTAGCCAATACCAAAAAATTTTCTACCAGATCAGAAATTTGTAAAATATTGTTACTATTATCTTGCATAAATTGCTGAACGCTGATTTCTTTGTTGGGTGCATATCTAAAAGTTATTCCTTTCATTTTTTGATAAAGCAATCCCAGATAAATTTTGAGTGTTATCGTATCTTTTAAAATATTCGTATTAAAATCGCTGAAGCTAATCCAGGCTACATCTTTTGATGACGTTAACTGTGTTTTTAACGAACTAATTATTAAAGGTGTACCCTTCAATATTTTTGTAGAATCTATTCTTACTATATTATCAGTTAAAGCGGTTGTTCGGATAATAAATGAATCACTTGTAATTTTTATTGTATCATTTTTTATAAATTTTTCAGTATCCATTTTTCTAACACTTTCTGAAATTTTATCCAATACCCTCCAGGAGCTTTTAAGGTTAATATTCATTTCGCCCCACTCATTTAAATTAGCAAAATGGCTGATTAAATTTGCCGGGTGCATCGAAGCGTTTGACTGTGAAAGCTCGCTGATAATTTTTACAGACCTAATTGCCAGCCGTATTTCGGGAAGTGCTTTTAGTAACTGCTGGTATTTGGGTAAATCGATTAAAAGATTGAGATTAACAATTAAATTACTAATGTCTTTATAGAAAGCTTCACGCATTGATTGTAACAATTCTGAATAACGATATGCCGCAATGCCACGTAAAAATGTAGAAGTTGCCGGAAATAAAGTACGTGCCTCAATATTTTGGTCAAGAAAATCTTTCATTCTTTGAAAAAAAAGAATGTTTAATTCTTCTTTCCCTCTTTTAATTAGAAAGCGTGCCAGGCCATCAGCAAGGTTAGTAACGTTAAAAGATGCTACTGAAGAAAATATAGTCGATTTTTGAAATTTGGAAGTAGCTACCTGTTCATTAATAAAGGCTTGAACTGATCCAGGACTGAGAAGTTCTGCAAGAAAAGGATTATAGTCGGCATTGGGTGATTCAATATCAAAATCGGCCAAATTATCATGGATTTCTTTTGGCCTGGTATAGTTATTTTTATAATAACTATTTAAAATAATAAAATACTTTTCCATTAAAATTTTACCTGCTGTATCGTTTGCATTCACAGGTATAATAAACTTTCCATTTACCACATACTGCCGAAGCTGAATAGCGTCATAATAAGAATTCTGACAAAAAGTTTTTTGGTTCATAATAAGAAGGATTATCATTACGATTATTTTCTTCATCTTAAAACGTTTTTAATGTTTCATATAATTTATTAGGATTAATAATTCCGTGCCCATATTCTATTAAGGAAAATGAGTAAGAAAATGCAGTGGCATACATCGCCTTTTTTACTATTTCAATATCAATTGCAGGGTTATTAATTTTTTGTAATATAAGGGAACAAACCCCTGTAACAAAAGCTGCCGCCTGGCTGGTACCAGTTTCTTTTATAATATTATCAGTTCCGTTAAGCGAAATAATATCTTCTCCTAAAGCCATAATATCAAGTGTGGGAGTTTGCCTCGATAAAATATTTCTTTCAAAATTTAAATTTAAACATCCTGTTGAAACACATTCAGGTAACAAGGAAGGGAATGAATCTTTCCTGTCATCTTTACTTCCACTTGAACAAATAAGTAAGCAGTTTTTTTCTACTGAAATTTTTCTTAATAAATGTTGAATTTCCTTTTTTAATTGCTCTTCTTCTAAATTTCTAACAATCAATCCAAAACTCATATTGATGATATTAATAGTGCCAGTTCCATTCGTTTCCAGATATATATCATTGAGCGCATTCCTGATAGCTTTTACGTCAGGTATGCCACCTGTATCGCAAACTTTAGAGATGAATAATTGTGTATCTGAAGCTATACCAAAAGCTTTATTTCCTCTTGCTGCAATGATTCCAGCGCAATGAGTTCCATGGCCATTGCTGTCTGTTTGATAATCTGTTGAGTTGAGTAAATAATTAAATCCATTGATTCTAGAAAAATCAAAATCACTATTCTTTGAAATCCCAGAGTCAAGTACAGCTACTCTTACAACTCTTTTAGTTTCTTCGGCCCAAAGTGCCGGTATGGAGTACAACCTGTTTTGAATCCATTGTGGAAAGTTCCCTGTGGTTTTAAAAAATGATTCTATCCCTCCGCTCCAAACAAAGCCCCCTTCAGCAAGCTTATACCAAATGTTATTATCCTTGTAACGTTCTCCAATTACAGGCTCAACTATTTCAACAGTATCTCCGGTATTATAATATTGATCTCCTGCATTATTATTGGGTAATATTTCTGGAGTTCCCATTCTAATATTAAGTGGTACAAGCACTCTTGCTTTCATTAGGCTTCCCTGTTTAATGGTGAAACAACTCCGTTTGTGGTTGTATTGGTACTATCTGTTTGCTGCTTTACAGAAGTACGCAGTGCCATTAACTTATTTAATAAATCAAACCAGAATGGAGCACCAAGGCTTATTGCAATTGCAGTAATAAGAAAGCCGAAAAAATGATGATAAAATAACCTTAAAAAATATTGCCATTTTTCGTAATGCGAAAATTTAAGGAGCGTATTTTCTCTTTGCTCAGCGGCTGATAAAGAAGAAAAATCAATTTGAGGCGTATATGTTTTTTCATTTGCTTTTGTATCTATGGTTACCTTAACTGAATCGGGCGCCCATCCGCCTAATCCTAATAAACTATTGGCATTAACAATATCCTGTTCCAGCCTTTTTTTTACATTGTTTAATGAATCAAGTTTATCTGGCAGCAAGTTCAACTTTGGGCCATTAACTTGTGGATTAGTTGTATTGTATACTGCTGCTAGCAAAACAATTTTATCCCTTGCATCTTTATCAGTTGAAAGTTTATTGATAATTGTAAAGGTGTCAGCATTAAAAAACCAGGCAAGCATAAAACCAAGAACAAGTAAAACAATTTGTATTTTTCTTTTATACCATTCCGAGCATTGTTCCATGGTTCTATCAAACCAGGCTTCTAATTGTAATTTAAATTTTATAAGATCTCCATAAGATTCATACCATAAGCTTTGCACGTATTTTGCAGTTTCTTCATCAAGGACAATTTTTTGTTTTTCCTTTCCTTTTTCGTTTTTATGATCGTTTAGAATGCCAATTAAAGCTGCAACAATCCGCTCTTTACTTATTTCTGTTACAGGAATTTCTTTTATATCACTTTCATCCGGATTTATCATTTTGGTATTATTATCTATAACTAGTTTTCTATAACCGGTTTCATTTAACAGATATAACAAAGTTTTAGAAAAGCTTACAGCTTTAAATTGAGAAGGGATTTTAAAGATGCCCGTACTTCCTAAATATTTAATTTCAGGATGATTGTAAAAATTAGTAATTCTGGGATTTTTAGGATTTTTCATTAGCTTCAAAGAGTCCCACAAGCGAGGCCAAAATCCCTGCTTATCTTTCTCTTCGTCATTTAACATTCTATCTACAGCTTCTTTAAGATTGCGTGCACGCAATCCCATTTTTGTAGCAATTATTTCTGAAAGTATTGTGGCAAATAAACTATATAAAAGGTATACAAATACTAACCCAATTACTACATTGATTGCTACATTATCAAACATGATTGAGAAGTTTATAATTGGTTGCTTTATGTGTTAATTTAAACTAGGTTTATGCAATAATATAAACCCTATCAGCAAACATGTATGTCTGATAACATTTAATCATAATAAAAAAAATTGTGGGAAGTAATGGGGGGTAATTCGTAGGAATGAATTAGAATACTAACATAATATTTAATTGTCACAAATGCAAGCATAAGTAATTATTATTTTAATAGCAGGCTATAAATAATACAATGCGTATTTGTAGAAGTAAACTATTTGTGAAAGGAAAGTAAATAGGTTTATAATGAATCATCTGCCCTTGCTTTAATTTACCAGGCTTATTAAAATAAAGGATTGAAACATTATTTGGGGTGGTGTGCCAGGGCGCTCTGCAACCCGCTTATTGGCGGCAGAGGCACTCCATGGTGTCGGCTGCAGGCAGCTGTTTAGTTATTGCTTTGCCTGCACTAGTTGCGTAGGGTGTATATCATTAAAACAGTAACAAGTTGGCCTAGCTAAAAATTAGCAGCTGATTAAGTATTGGTTCTTAGTCTGTTTTATAAAAACTTTTGTAAAGTTTAACTACAATGCAAAAATGCGGCATTTTCTAAAATAGCTAAAGAGTATTTTAACGGTAAATAATCGGGTTAAAAAACGGTAAAGGAAAGGTGATTTATTTTAATGAATTGTGAAAAGGTTTACAGAATTTAGTCCTGTAATAATATTTTAAACCCCTTAAAAAATTAGGATGCCCGTAAAAATTGTAGGCGACAGAGGTCATACCTCTATAAAAGAGGGAACTATTAAGGAAAGTGACTTGGAAATTATGACCCATAGTTTCATAAAGGAAGTTTCCTTAACACCAATACCACTAAGCAATTTGGTTGCAAAACGATACAGCTTCTATTTTACCAAAACACAGTTGCTTGCGCTGTTTGATAAATATAAAGATAATTTAAGAGCCGATGTAATTGAAATGGTAATTGCTGTTCAGATACCTGGTTCAAAAGTGGAATGTGATGGCAGAGCAATTATAACCGATAACTCCAACTGTCTCGGAGTTATTTTAAGTATGGCAGATAAAGTAACACTGAAACCTTTAAATGGGGAAAATAATTTTGTGCTCATTAACGGGTATCAGAACCATGGCCTTGAATTGGCAGATGCGCTTTGCTGTCCGGGATCAAAACCGCCACCACCTTACAATTAGTAGTGAAAAAAACGCATGTGCCACAATATTTATTTTTTTTATTTGCATGTAGCCTTTGTAGTATAGTATTTGGTTTTAAAAGCCAAACACTATTTTCTATTGTTACAGCTATTTTTTTGCAGTGCTATCTTCTGTTGAATTCATTTGTAGTAAAGTAACCATTACTGATGGTATCTGCAATTTTTGGCATCTTGTTGAATTTAGTTTTTATTCTTTTTTTGTAGCCCATTATATAACCTATCGTCATCGGTATACAATGCTAGTTTTGCCTTTGCTGACGCTTATTTTCTGCTATACTTACTACTTGTTTAACTGGCGAAACATAAACTTATTTTTTACATTTGGCTACAGTATTTGTGTAACAATTCTTTTTATTTTTGCGATAATAAAAATTTACGAAATGCTAACGGACGAAAATGATTTGAGATTTCCGTTTACAATTCCTTTATTTTGGTTTTTACTTGGCTTGATACTGAACCTTACAAGTTTTCTTTTATTTGAAATGAAAAATTATATTTTAGCACATAATTATAACTTGTACTTTGTAATGCAGTATTCAAACCAGGTACTATCAACCCTGCAATATTTATGCTTCATTTTATACTTTTATTGTTCCTGGAAATATCATAACTGGAGTTTGTAATAGGATCCGGTTTGTTTATATGTTTACTACTTACCATTTTTATAGCCATGTTTCTTATTATTTCTTACAAAAGAAAAATAAGGTATAAGCAGCAATTAGTAAAGCTTGATTTTGAAAAAAATAAGTTATTGCTCGAAACCCAGATAGAAATACAGGAGCAAACACTTAAAACAATTGCAGAGGAATTACATGATAATATAGGGCAGGTGCTAAGCCTTGCTAAACTAAACCTTAATACTTTTCCAGTATTTACAGATATGGCCATCCAAACTAAAATTAATGATATCAAACAACTGGTAAGTAAAGCGATACTTGATTTGCGCAATCTGAGTAGAAGCATGCATGGAGATAGATTTAACGATTTAGGCTTAAAAGAAGCTATTGCAAATGAATTGAAAATTATGCAGAATACAGGGTAATTTGCTACCAACCTATCAGTAATCGGCAACCCTTACAATTTAGAAACACAAAAAGAAATGGTACTCTTTCGTATGGTGCAAGAGGCATTGAACAATGCGATTAAACATTCCCGCGCAAAAAATATTGATGTATTGTTGCAATACAATCCTACAGTTTTTATGTTAACAATAAAAGATAACGGCATTGGCTTTGTGCCTGCCACACTAGCAATAGCATCTAAAGGAATTGGGTTAAAAAGTATGCAAAACCGGGCCGCTTTTATTGGGGGTGTTTTTTCAATACATTCAGAATGTGAGAAGGGTACAGCTATTTCTATCGAAATAAAAATGAGCAACACATAGTTTAATTTTTGAAACAAATAACCCTTAAATATACATTTGATGGCAAGCATAGTGTTAACTGATGACCACGTATTACTTAGGAACGGGCTGGCAACTTTGGTAAAAAATTTGGGACATAATGTATTGTTTGAAGCAAGCAATGGTAAAGATTTTATCAAAAAATTACAACCTGATAATATACCTGATTTAGTGCTACTGGATATTAATATGCCCCATGGATGGGTACGAAACGGCACAATGGCTTAAACAGCATTATTGCTCAGTTAAAAGGCTTGCAATTAGTATGTATGATAATGATAGCTCCATCATTCGTATGCTGCGGAGCGGTGCCAAAGAATATATTTTAAAAGACAGTGAACCTGCTGAATTACAGATCGCCATTGAATCAATAATGACTAAGGGTTTTTATTACTCCGATCTGATAAGTGGTAAATTGATAAATGCAATCAATCAAATGGATGATAATGGTATTGCATTGAATACTTTATTACAGCTAAATGAAAGAGAAATAGAGTTTTTAAAATATACCTGCTCCGAATTAACCTACAAGGAAATTGCTGATAAAATTTGTGTAAGTCCAAGGACTGTAGATGGTTATCGAGATGGGCTTTTTGAAAAATTACAACTAAAAACAAGGGTAGGTCTTGCGATGTACGCCATTAAAAATGGGGTGGTTACCTTTCAATAAACTTTAAATATTACATGGTTTTTTCTGAATCTTTATGTCTTAGTTTCCACCAGAAATAATAATAGCCAAGGATAACGATGCCTATTATAAAGGGAATGATGGCTAAATGTTTGTAGGTGTAATCGCCGAATATTATATGGGTGTCAAAATGTAAAAATTCACTAATCATCCAATAGGAGTTGGCACTGATCCATACAACGATTGCTACATTGTGGCATACTTCACTCATGTATTGACGGGTACGAAAAGCAATCACAATGGCAATGATTAACGTAGGAAAAATCATAGCAATGCCCAAAGGTCTCCATATCATACACCAGCTAATATCTTTTAATAACCAGAATACAATGTGCAGGTTCTCCATTTTGCGGTAGCGGATAGGAATCGCATATACTTCGTTGCTCATGCAGTATTAGTTTAGGTATGCGAATATATATTATTGTAGTAAATGAATTGCAGGTTTGCTTAAAAGAATAGGTGTGCAACACTCTTGAAAGTTGCTTTAGGAATTATAAAATTTTAAGCAAAAAAACGGAGCAACAAAAAAAGCCTGTCGAATTGTATTTCAACAGGCTCTTAAATATATTTATTAAAGATGCTACTAATTATTTTGCTGCAAGCGCATTCACTTTTTTGGCCAGCTTACTTTTTAAGTTAGCGGCTTTATTTTTGTGAATAGTACCACGTTTTGCTAATTTATCAATCATAGCTGAAACGCTTGGTAATTTTTCTGCGGCTCCATCTTTATTATCAATTGCCTTTATATCACGTATTGCGTTACGGGTTGTTTTGCCATAATAACGGTTACGCTCATTGCGTTTTGTGCTTTGACGGACATCTTTCTTGGTTGCTGCGTGATTAGCCATTTTAAATCTATTTTTGGGCTGCAAAGATAGGGGTATAAAACAAGAAATAAACATTATCAAAGAATGAATTTTAAAAATCAATTCATTTAACACCCTCTTTATTAAGTTCAGCAACAAATTTAACTTTGAAAGGGAGAATATTTTAGCCAACTTTTTATTGCCATCAATCTTTTTAATGAAAAAAGAAGGATATTAGGAACATTGCAACGCTTTAAATCAATAGTAAGTATTTCCCATTTTTTATTCTTATCCATTTGGAACAAGGATGCGTTTGGTTAAATCCACAATTATTTTTAATATTTTAACGTGTAAAGGCTTGGCAGGTAAGTGGCTGTAATTAGTAATTGAAAATTGTAAATGGTCTATTGCAGATGTGTTTGCCATCTATATATACATTGCTTTTCTAAGTGCATAGGCTATAAAAAATTCCAAGCCTTTTCCTGAATTCAGCTTTTCTTATTTTGAACCTTATGTTTTATTGAGTTTAATAATTGTTACTTTATTAACGATTACAACTAAAATCACACCATTAACTAATTGATAAATGACCGATATTTACATTCCAAATTTTGAGTATAACAACAATCAATTTCTATATAAAATGAAGGATTTTCAATACATAACGAATGCTCACCCCGCCTACATTGAAAACTTATACAATGATTTTGTAAAAGATCCGGAAAGTGTAGATGCAGATTTGCGCAAATTTTTTGAAGGATTTGATTTTGCTGTCAGCAATACCAAAAGTACCACTAATGGAACCGTAGCCCCCACCGCTAACACAGTTAATACAGTACAGCTAAATAAGGAATTTAATGTATACCAGTTAATTTTGGCTTACCGCAGAAAAGGGCACTTAATTGCCATAACAAATCCAATTCGTGAAAGAAAAGATCGGCAGGCAAATCTTGGGTTAGAAAATTTTGGATTTAGCGATGCAGATTTATCAACCACATTTGAAGCTGGTAAGTTTGTAGGTCTTGGTAAAACTACGCTACAGAATATTGTTGCTCATTTACAAAAATGTTATACCACGCATGTAGGGGTTGAATTTAGTTCGGTTAATAGCAGAAAAAAAAGAGATTGGATTATTAACGCGGTAGAAGATACCATGTTGCAACCTGTGCCTATTGAACAAAAGAAAAGGATATTACAAAAATTGAATGAAGGGGTGATGTTTGAAAAATTCCTTCACACTAAATACATTGGTCAAAAACGTTTTTCACTGGAAGGTGGAGAAACAACTATCGCGGCATTGGATGCAATAATAAATAGAGCTTCCCTAAACGGCGTGCAAGAAGTTGTAATAGGCATGGCACACAGGGGAAGGTTGAATATTCTCGCAAATATTTTGGGTAAAACCTACGAGCAAATTTTTAGCGAATTTGAAGGAACCGCTACACCCGATACAACCATGGGGTCTGGCGATGTTAAGTACCATTTGGGTTTTAGTAGTGAAGTAGAAACCGATCTGGGGAATAAAATAAATTTAAAACTTTGCCCTAATCCATCTCATCTTGAGGCGGTAGATCCTGTTGTAGTGGGCTTTGCAAGAAGTAAAGCAGACGTATTATACGATAGCGATTTTGATAAAATATTGCCCATTCTGATACACGGAGATGCCTCTGTTGCAGGTCAGGGTGTAGTGTATGAAGTATTGCAAATGTGTAACCTTAAAGGATATTACACAGGGGGAACTATCCATTTTGTTATAAATAATCAAATTGGTTTTACTACCGATTTTGATGATGCCCGCAGTTCAGATTATTGTACTTCTATAGCTGCAATGGTTAAAGCACCTGTACTGCATGTTAATGGGGATGACCCGGAAGCAGTTGTTAAAGCGGTACAAATTGCTACCCATTACAGGCAAGAATTTAATAATGATATTTTTATAGATATGGTTTGCTACCGTAAACACGGACATAACGAAGGGGACGAACCTAAGTTTACGCAACCGCAATTGTATGCGCTTATTGATAAGCATCTTAATCCAAGGGAAGTTTACACACAATACCTCATGCAGAATGGAGAAGAAGATGCGCAAACTTTGGCTAAAGAGATGGAGAAACAATTTTTGGCAGATTTACAGGAAAGGTTAGATGAAGTAAAACAACATCCCTTACCTTATACTTTTCAAAAACCAGAATTGTGGTGGAAGAGTTTGCGTAAGTCTACTGCAGCAGATTTTGAAACCTCACCGGTTACTGCTATTACAGCAGCTAATTTTACGTTATTGTTTGAAGGATTAATGAAATGGCCAGCAGATTTTAAACCTTTACGCAAAGTAGAAAAGCTGTTGCAGGATAAACAAAAACTATTTGGTGATGAGCAAAAAATAGATTGGGCAACAGGGGAATTAATGGCTTATGGAAGTTTATTAATTGAAGGTAAGGATGTTCGTATGAGCGGACAGGATGTAAAGAGAGGTACTTTCAGTCATAGACATTCTGTACTGTACGATGAAAATAGTAATGTGGAATACAACCGGTTAAACCATTTTACCGAAATGCAGCGTCCTTTTAGGATATACAACTCATTGCTCAGTGAATATGCTGTACTTGGCTTTGAATATGGTTATTCCATGGCAAACCCCAATGCATTGGTAATTTGGGAAGCTCAATTTGGAGATTTTTGTAATGGAGCACAAACCATGATTGATCAGTTTATTGTAGCTGCAGAAACCAAATGGCAGCGCATGAATGGCGTTGTTATGTTGTTACCGCATGGTTATGAAGGGCAGGGACCAGAACACAGCAGTGCCAGAATGGAAAGGTTTTTACAAATGTGTGCTGAGCTTAATATTATAATCACTAATATCACTACATCAGGTAATTTTTTCCATGTTTTACGCAGGCAGTTAGCCTGGTCTTTTAGAAAGCCGTTGATAAATTTTTCGCCAAAGGCTAACCTTCGACATCCTGGAAGCTATAGTTTGATAAGCGAGTTTACAGAAGGGAAGTTTAAAGAAGTACTGGACGATGTTTTTGTAAAGGATGCAGCAGCAGTAAAAAAAGTATTGTTCTGTAGTGGTAAAATTTATTTTGATCTGGCAGAAAGGCAATTGAAAGAAAGTAGAAAAGACATTGCTATTGTTAGACTTGAACAAATTTATCCTTTGCCACAAAATCAATTAGATGAGCTGTATAAAAAGTACAATAAGGCCATCTGGCATTGGGTGCAGGAAGAACCCCTAAATATGGGTGCAGCAAGTTTTTTAAGAATGAATTTAAAGAATATCAATTTTTATATCATCAGTCGTACACAGAGTGCTTCTACTGCCACAGGTTATGCTAAAATTCACGCTAAAGAGCAGGCACAGATAATTGATATGGCATTCTCTGTTTAATAAACAACGATCTTATTTTATATAGAGGCTGTCTCATATTTTTGATACAGCCTCTTTAATATTCTGACAATAATAACAAAAAAAGCTGCTACAAATTATAGCATCAATTTTCGTGTTGCTGTACTATAAAAATAAAAAAGCCCTGTATTGCTACAGGGCTTTTTTAAAATATTGTGTGGGATTAATCTCCTTTTACAACTGGTAAAGTTTTTGTTTCTGTACCTGTTAAAATTCTCAATATATAATTGCCAGTTTGCAATAAACTCATGTTGATCTCTTTGGTATTCTGACCTTTTAATCCCTTCATTTGAATAGTTTGTACCTGTTTGCCGTTGGCATCATTTAAGGTAATAGTTACCGACGAATTCTCTATTAAATCTAATGATAAGTTAGCTTTTCCTTTTACTGGATTAGGATAAATATTTGCAGCAATCACTTTACTATCCAAACGTACAGATTTTATTTCTGAATAAACAAAGTTGTCATTTTTATCTGTTTGTTTAATACGATAGTAAATAATAGCAGCATGGATGGATGATACATCATCTGTTGAAAAATAGCTATTTGAATTCCTTCCATTATTTTGCGGAGTTACTGAAATTACTTTTTTGAAGTCAATCGCATTTAAGCTTCTTTCAATTTCATAGCCAGCTGTTAAAGAAGTTTCATTTTCAGCCTGCCAGTAAAGTTGTGCAGTATTGTCTTTTTTTGTTGCAAGAAAGCTAGTAAATTTTACCGGAAGCGTAACTGAAGTTAGTATTGCAGTTGAATTCGCTGTGCCAGGAACAGTGAAATTTGGTTGATTATAGCTAGTTTGATTGTCTAAAGTTACTCCTGATCGGGGGTAATATAAATTACCTTGTCCATCAGAACTTAAAGTGCCTGTACAATAAAAAATGGCATACCCTGTACTTGCACCACCATCAGGCAAGGTTACTAAACCAACATCACCTAAATTTGGCGTACCGTTACTAAACTCTAATTCCATAGCTTCCACTTCAGTACCAGCGGTAAAACTGGGTTTTAAAGGAGAGGATGTAGTAAATATATTGTAATTCCAAAAGCCTCCTTCCTTTGTGGGAGGTTGTGTTATTTGCCAAATAGCTCCTGTAATTGAATTTGATACTAGGGCTAAATTAGGGGGCGTTGTAATATTATCCTTAACGCCAATATTAAACTGCAAGGTTGCTAGTGAACTTGGTGTTTGTGTTGCAGCAGATTTTAGGTAAATTTTAATTCTGCTAGGCAGTGAGCCTACACCAATACTTGCCTGTATTAACTGGCTAAAACTTTGTGTGTAGATAATAGAAACTAAAATTATCGAGAAGATTTTTTTCATAATTTTTGGTTATAATTTTTTATAGAAAATACGGGTTTTAGTTAGGAAGATTTTGTGTTCTTTGCACTGTTGAAACATTAGACAGGGCATTTACAAGTACAACGTCTTTATCATTGCCCAAACCAATATAACTAACGTTTCTGTTCATGTTAAGATCAGCCGAGCTGTATACATCTTTAATAGGCGTACCTGCGTTATTACTCATAGCATTTACAAGTATATAATCTTTATCATTACCAAGACCAAGAAAGTTTACCCTTGTGTTAAAGTTTGCATTGCCAGCCCACATTAAATTTTTACTTCCTGAAGTTGTATAAGCAGTAGAAGGCCCAAAAATTTGTGCATCTGAGGCAGTTGTTAAATCTAAAAATGCTGCAGTTGATTTCTTTTCATCCAACGATAATAAATTAGTAGCTGGGTCTGCACTTATGCCTAAATGATTGCGGTGACGAATAGCTAAGGTATAATTGCCATTGGCTACATTATTGAATGTTACAGGACTAACTCCATCCACATCAACAATATTGCCATCTCTTTTTAATAAAGCACTTCTTGTTTGCAACACAACATTTCCAGGAGAAACAACATTGTTTCTTAATTCAAGAAAAATCCAGTCAACAATATTGTTATTGGCATTTACCTGCGTAACAAAAACACTTGGGGCTGCAGTTTCAACCACGGAGTTAGCAACTTCTGTAAAGTTATATGGAGCATTGCGATAAGGATCTGTTAAGGGTATTAAATTAATAGGTGTTCTTAAATTATCAGACATAACGCCTGTTGATGAATTATAAGCACCTTGTAAAAATACCTTGGTTTTAGCCAACGTAAATTTATCCATTCCATACACATCTCCTATTGAATTGGTAATAGAAGCTTTTATTGTGTTTAATGTATTATCGTGTGATTCATTGACAGAAGACCAGTTAGATCCGTCAAAATAATAACCTCTTAAATTAGATTCTGTACCAGTGATATCTGCTGCGTCTAAGTATTGTCCTGCAACGGTAACGGTACCCGCAATACCAATTTTTGTAACAGGCCAATGAGCAAGTAGAAAATCGGAAATCATTGGAGGTTTATTTGGATCAGCAACTCCTACTACTCTTATTCCGACATTGGCACTGGTATAAGTACCTGTTGAAGTAATAAAAGCAGGTCGGTAATTTGTACCAAGTCCAACAGGAATTTCATTGTTGGTTACATCAGCAGTTAATGATTTAATAACTTGTCCGAATGCATTTGTTTCTAAAAATTTACCTGTTCCTTGCCCACTTACAGTTGCTATAGCTGAAAGGGTAACATTATTTGCTCCCAAAATAATTTTACCATTTGTAAAAAGTATACCTGTACTAATTTTAGCGTTGCCGGTTAATGTAGCATTGGCAGTATTGTCTAACTCAAGTGTGGGTAAAGAAAAGCCACCCATATTTACATTTTGGTTGGCTGTCCCTTTTAGTAATAATTTACCTGTACCCTGTATATCGGCATTGCTCGTTAAATCGCCTTGCACAGTTACAGTAGCACCGGGTTGGATAATAAATGTGGCGTTGTCGATGTATAATTGTGCAAAAGAATTATTGCAGGCAATTAACCCAATCAATAAAAAAACAAGGTGTAATTTTTTAATCATAATGCTGCTATTATTTATAAAAATTTAAATTTTATATTTATCTGTTAAAAATACAGAATTATATTATAAAATATATTAGGTTATAATAAACGGAGAATACCATTTTTTTATTGGGATAGATCATATTTATTTTGTAAAGATGAATAATTATTATTGAAAAAAAAGGCATTCAAGTAAAACGATTTTATTAATCTTGTAAATTAACCGAAATTTACCCAACTTTAAATAAAAAAAATGGCAATAGAAATAAAGGTACCCTCAGTAGGTGAAAGTATAACAGAGGTTACACTCGTAAAATGGTTAAAGAAAGATGGAGAGTGGGTGGATAGAGATGAAGTGATTGCAGAATTAGAAAGTGAAAAGGCAACATTTGAAATTAATGCAGAGCAGGCAGGAGTATTAAAAATAATAGCGCCGGAAGGCGATACATTGAAAATTGGAGATATTGCCTGTAATATAAATACAGATGCTGTAAAACCGGAAGTAAAGGTATCTCCTGTTGCGGCAACCGGTGAGATTAGTACAAATGCAGCGCACGAAAAAGTTGTATCACCAACTCAAACAGATATTACAATAAAGGCAACTCCTGTTGCCGCAGCAATTATTGCGGATAAAAAAGTGGATATTAAAACTGTTACAGCAAGTGGCAGCAATGGAAAAATAATAAAACAAGATGTATTAGAGGCCATCAGCAACCCTGGGAGGAAGCAGGGTATAGAATTGTTTGGCAGACAAAAACGAAGTGAAAAACTGAGTAATCTTCGCAAAACAATTAGTCGTAGATTAGTAGAGGCCAAGAATTCAACTGCAATGCTTACCACTTTTAACGAAGTGGATATGAGTGCAATTATGGAGATAAGGGCAAAAAATAAAGATAAGTTTAAAGAGCTGCATGGTGTTAATCTTGGCTTTATGAGTTTTTTTACAAAGGCTTGTTGTTTTGCTTTGCAGGAATGGCCCGCAGTTAACGCCTTACTCGATGGGGAGAATATACAATACCATGATTTTTGTGATGTATCTATTGCAGTATCAGCTCCAAAAGGCCTTGTAGTGCCTGTTATACGCAATGCTGAAAGTTTGAGCATGGCAGAAATTGAGAAGAAAGTGGTGGAGTTGGCAAAAAAGGCAAAAGAAAATAAATTAACAATTGAAGAAATGAGTGGTGGCACTTTTACCATTACCAACGGAGGCGTATTTGGTTCTTTAATGAGTACACCGATTATCAATATTCCGCAAAGTGCAATTTTAGGAATGCATAAAATTCAGGATAGGCCGATGGCTATTAACGGGCAAGTTGTTATAAAGCCGATGATGTATCTGGCACTTAGTTACGATCACAGAATTATTGATGGCAGAGAATCTGTAACCTTTTTGGTAAGGGTAAAAGAATTGTTAGAAAATCCTGCATTGCTTCTATTTGGTAAAGATCCTGTAAAGAGTTTACTTGAATTATAGATTAGTTAAATTGATTTATTGCGGCTGGGTTTTTCCAGCCGTTTATATTTGTGCTATATGAGCCGTTTCAATTCCTACACCAACACAGCTATAAAATTAATCGCTTTATACAAAGGAGACCAGCCTTTTTCTTTGTTTATAAAACATTTTTTTAGTACAGAAAAAAAGTATGGTTCTAAAGATAGGAAACAAATTGCCGCACTTTGCTATAACTATTTTCGGCTTGGCTTTGCAATGAAAAATTATTCGACAGAACAAAAAATATTGACTGCAACTTTTTTATGCGAACAACAAGCATCGGAATTTTTGGAACACATTGATCCCTGCTTGAATAAAAAAATAAGTTTGCCTTTAGCTGATAAACTTAAAGTAGTAAAAGAGCAATTTTTAATCTCGGATGTTTTTCCTTTCCAACAAAGTTTAAGTGAATCTATTAATATAGAAAATTATTGCCAGTCGATGCTGGTGCAACCTTTGCTTTTTTTACGCTTGCGTCCGCAATGCCGTTTAACCACACTTAAAAAACTAGAAAAATCAAAACTTTCTTATAAATTAATTAATAATAACTGTATTCAATTATCGCCCTCAACCAACGTAGAAGATTTTTTTATTATTGATAAGGAAGTAGTCGTGCAGGATTACAATTCTCAACAGGTATTAAATTATCTTGAGATAAATGAAGTAGCTTTATTTGGAGAAAAGATTCAGTTACCAGGTTTATTTAGCTGGGATTGTTGTGCTGCAAGTGGAGGTAAATCAATACTGTTGAATGATATTATAAAGAGAAAAATTGACCTAACCATTTCTGACATTCGTATTGGAATTATAATGAACCTGCACCTGCGGTTTAAAAAGGCTAATATAAAAGAGTATAAATATTTTATTGCTGATATTGGTAATACTGAGTTTACACCTCCTGTATCCAATTACCAATTAATCATTTGCGATGCACCTTGTACCGGAAGCGGCACCTGGGGCAGAACTCCAGAACAATTGTGTTTTTTTAATGCAATTACCATCAAAAAGTTTAGTGATAAACAAAAAAGAATTATAAATAATGTGATGCCACACCTGAGGGACGGAGGCATATTTGTTTACATTACCTGTTCTGTTTTTAAAGAAGAGAATGAAGCAATTGCCGATTTTATAAAAACTTCGTTTAGTATAAAACTATTGCATCAGGAGATTTTGAAAGGATATGATAATAAGGCTGACACTATGTTTGTAGCGATATTTAAAAAGTAACTATTTTATTTTAGTAGTATTTTTTTTGTGATTATTTTTTTGTTATCAATAAATACAGTTACAAAATAGACTCCCGCATTTAATTGTTTCATTGGTATCAAAAAAGTTTTAATGCTGTTAACTGTCTGGTTTAAGAGGCTATAAACTTTTTGTCCGCTTAGGGAATAAATTTCGATAGCCGCATTAACTGCCTTATGTCTTGCAATCAGCACAGAAAGATTATCAGTAACAGGATTAGGTCTTACACTTATTGTTTCTCTACAAGAGGTTGTGTAATTTACCAGCATAGAATCTAAGTAAAAACTTGTATCTGAAGCAATATTCATTTTGATGCGGTATTTTATAGCAATATCGGGTTCTAAATTATCTAAATTATCTTCTATTGCAAAATTGGTTGTAGCAAAACCTGTAGTAGTTTTTAGTGTGGAAATAGTTTCATAAGCTGCATCTGTAACCAATTTTCTTTCTACTTCAATAGTCATATTTGTTGCAATTTTTACGGTAAAACTGATACTGGTTTTGCATACATTATTGATACTGATTTGCTGGGTATATAATTTTTTTAATAGCTGAACAAATGCCTTTTTTACATCCGGTATTCCAAAGCCTGTGCGATCGTCCGGTGCAGGAAATTTATCACTTGCTTTTCTTAAAGCATCAATAATACCCATATTATTTACTTCGGGAAATGCCTGCCAAAGACAGGTAGCTATACCTGCTGTTATTGGGCAGGCGTAAGAAGTGCCATAACCAAAAGTTGGGAAACCTGTGTTTTGATTTGCTATAATTGCTCCGTTACCCACAGCTGCCACATCTGGTTTTATTTGCCCGTCACTTGATGGACCAAAACTACTAAAAGAAGCAACTTGGCTATTAACATTAACAGCACCAACGGTTAAAACACTATCAGCATCTGCAGGTGTGGTAATATAGTGCCATGTATTGGTTCCTTCATTGCCTGCGGCGACGGTTACAAAAATACCTTTTTTTGCAGCAAAATCAGCAGCTCTGGCAGATATGGTAGTGTTACCATTCATGTTGTTGTAGCTGTAATCAAAAATGGGGTTACTAAAAGTTGTATATCCCAATGAAACAGAAAATACATCAACGCCTAAACTGTCTGCACGTTCTGCTGCTGCCGCAAAATTTTGTTCTTCAACAGGATATTCGCTGCCAACATCTTCTGTGCGAAACAAGTAAAAAGAGGTTGCCGGAGCAGTACCAACAAAGGTTCCGGAAATATTTGCGGCAATTGTGCTAAAGCAATGCATGCCATGGGCAAACTCTTCATTTACACTTGCTTTATTGTCAACAAAATCCCATGTACCAAGAATTTGGTTATTGTTTCTTACACTGTCAAATGTTGGTAAAGATTGATAATGATAAAAGCCTGCATCCATAATTGCCAATTGCATTCCTTGTCCCCTAAAACCATGGTTATGTAAAAACTCTGCGTTGTGCAAGTGAACTTGCGAAAAGGATTGGCCATAAATATAAAAGTCTGTGGGACTTTGCGGCTTGTTTGCAATTGCAAAAGGTATTGGCTTGTTGGCCGCATCCAATTGTTTATTGATGGGTAAAATGATATTGCCTGTTCTTGCGGCAATGGGAGCAGCCTTTTTTACAAAAGAAAAAGCGTTTATTTTAAATAGTGCTGCTTCATCTGTAGTTTGTATACAAACCTGGTTAAGCCATTTGCTAACATTAAGAATGTTTACATTTCCGGTTAAAAAAATGCTATCTAAATAGGCCTGCGGTACAGGTAAATCGCTTTCATCTACAGCTATATTGTACCTTATTCTTCTGTCAATAGATCGTTGCGTGAGAAATTGACTAGGATTAGTAGTTAAGAAAGGGGAGCCTGCTTTATCTTTAAGTTGAATAATATATCGTGTAAATTGACCATAACAATTGACACCAGCAATGGCTAAAAATAGCAGAAATAAGGAGATCAGTTTCTTCATATTGTACCGGGATTATCTTTTCAGGTACTAAATTTAAACAGAAACATTGAATTTTAATACAATGTTAATTATGATCTATCATTGTGAGGGTGATACCGTAACCTGTTTTAAAGCCATAAGTGCCGGGAGTTGGAGGTTGGTATTCCTGGTGGATAAACCGATGATAAACCAATCCTATTCCTTTGCCATAATTTGATACACTAAAATTTATTTCACTATAATTTGCAAGGTCTTGTGGGTTATTAATTACTTCGTCTATTTCAGCAACTTTTAAAGTACTATCGATTGTTAAAGCTCCTAAGATGAGCGGTGTATTTAAACTGTCGTAGGTATAATTCCAATCAGATAAGTATTTAAAATTAGTATATTCTGGGCTTGTATCTATATAAGAATTTCCTTTCCACGAGAAGTTATTTTTAAAAGGTTCCTTCAATTTTAAAAACCGGAAATTATTTTCGACAAATTCATAGGAATTGCCAGTATTGATTGCAGTAAATGTATTGTCTGATATCCATTCAGCAATTGAGTTTTTTCGAATATATCTTCTGATAATAAATGCTTTTCTATTAAGGTTATCTGTAATTGTATCCTGTACAAAATGTTTTACCTGGTAAGTTATAACGGTATCATTTGGAATTATATTATCTGCAAAAATCAGCGAATCTAACTGATAAGTAATGTATTTACCTACCACTAGTGGAGCATAATCGCTTATAGCATCTGTTTTAAACACTTCTGTAGTTTTTTTACAGGCACTAAAAATGGTCACTACTATTAAACTTGCTAATAAAATTTTTTTCTTCATAAACCCAAAAGTTATGTAATCACATGCCTGTTTCATATAAAGGGCTGCTCACTCCGTTGAATAATACCACCTCCAATTACATCATCGCCTTCGTAAAAAACAGCACTTTGTCCGGGGGTGATTCCTTTAACGTTTTCGTAGAAACGAACTTTTACACCACTTTGGTATGTGTAAAGGTTACTAATTGCACCTTTATCTTTATAGCGAATTTTAGTTATTACTTCCATTGCATCTGTAGGGCCTTCATACTTAACCCAGTTTATTTTGGCTACGTTCATTTCATTACCTTTTAGATCTTCTTCTTCACCCAAAACAATTGTATTGGTAGTTGGATCAATACCTGTAACAAAAGCTGGTTTACCCAATGCAATATCAAGTCCCTTTCTTTGCCCAATCGTATAAAATGGATAACCTTTGTGTTGGCCTAAAATTTTGCCAGATTTATCTACAAAATTGCCGCCGTTTACTTTTTCTTCAAGGTCTTCAACATTGCGTTTTAAAAAGCCCCGGTAATCATTATCTGGTACAAAACATATTTCATAGCTCTCTGCCTTTTTTGCCAGTTCAGGATAACCAAAGTCATGTGCCATTTGGCGGATAGCCGTTTTATGATAAGTGCCTAAAGGCAAAAGGGTTCTACGGAGCAAATCCTGTTGAAGGCCCCATAATACATAACTCTGGTCCTTGGTTTCATCAATGCCTTTACTAATAAAATACCTGCCGTTGGTATGTTGATGTATTTGTGCATAGTGGCCGGTTGCGATAAAATCGCATCTCAAGGCATCGGCCCTCTTAAGCAATGCCCGCCATTTTATGTGCGTATTGCACATTACACAAGGATTTGGAGTGCGACCCGCCATGTATTCTTCAACAAAATTGTCAATTACAAAATCGCCAAACTCTTCTCTTATGTCTAAAATAAAATGAGGAAACCCATGTTGTACAGCAGCTTGCCTGGCATCGTTAAAACTATCAAGGTTGCAACAACCCGTTTCTTTTTTACCCGTTGTTCCTACACTTGTTGCATAATCCCATGTCTTCATAGTTATACCAACTACTTCATATCCTTCTTTATGTAGCATCAGTGCGGCTACGGTACTATCTATACCGCCACTCATTGCCATCAAAACTTTACCTTTTTTATTCATATCGAAATTCTTCGATGCAAAGATACTGTTTAGATTATAAATGTGTTTTGAAAAGCGTAACCAAATGTTGATTTTATTCCTCAATCTGAGTAACCCAACATCCCTTTTTAGATACCGCCAATTATTTTTTGACAATAAAATGTGTAATAATCTCAAATACAAAAGCAGGCATCTTATTTGGTTTACTACGAAATATTGATTAACAAAATGTTTTTATGAAGAATAAAATAATCTTTTTTGGAATGATGGCAGTAGGGGTTATATCAGGCTGTAATATGAACAAGGAAAAAGATAATTCTGTTAATATGTCCAAAGCTACTGATAGTTCCATGATGACAAAAACTGACACGGTTAAGATTGCTCCTGCAAATGTTGATACTGCGGGTATTTCAAAAAAAGTAGTGATGGTCAATCCCGATCCCACAAAAAAAGGTAAAAAGGGAAAAGTAAGTATTTCATTAAATAATACAAAAGGGGTAGGAGCCATGAATGTTGATAAAGATGGCTTTTATGAAAATACAGAAATATTACCAGGTTTTCCTGGAGGACAAAAAGCACTGGCTAATTTTTTTGAAAAAAATATTGCATATCCACAGGATGCAACTGACAATGGGATAGAAGGAACTGTAAAAATGAATTTTGCTGTTGATGAAAAAGGTAAAGTATTTGCCCCAAAACTTTTGAATGATAATATTGGTTATGGTATTGAAACAGAAGCATTGCGTGTATTTAATAAAATGCCTGCCTGGACACCAGGAAAAATAAAAGGACGCAATGTAAAAACAAAAATTACACTACCTATAACATTTGCCCTTTATTAATATTTTATAATCTGAAACGTTAACTTTTAAAACTTAAAAAATGAAATTTAGGAATTTTTTCAAAATCGCATCTTTGTTCGTGTGTATGGCTTTTACAATACCATATATTTCAACAGCAGCAAATAATGAAAAACCGAATACTGATAGTATTGCGGACGCACGCATGTTAAGCAACATTATAAATAGGGTAGGCGAGATACAGCAAATGGATAAAAGTAATTTGTCCGCCTCCGATAAAAAGGAACTGAAAAAAGAACTTAAAGACATGAAGCAAAAAGCAGATGGATTAAACAGCCGTGTTTATCTTTCTGTGGGTGCAATTATTATCATTATTTTATTACTGATCCTTATTTTGTAAGTTTTCGGTAAATATTGGTTAAACAAAAAGGGCAACATTTAATGTTGCCCTTTTTAATAAATAGCTTTTTTAGGTTAATGAATTACAAGTCTACTTTCTTTTTTAAATTTTCATCAATAGCATCTAAAAATTCTTCTGTATATAAATAATGTTCGCCGTGGTTTACTTTATTACCATGTATACAAACAGCAAGATCTTTAGTCATTTTACCACTCTCTACTGTTTCAATACAAACAGTTTCCAACGCCTGGCAAAAATCTATTAATGGTTGGTTACTATCTATTTTACCCCGAAACTCAAGTCCTCTTGTCCATGCAAAAATAGAAGCTATAGGGTTGGTTGAAGTTGGCTTACCAGCCTGGTGATCCCTGTAGTGACGTGTTACAGTACCATGTGCAGCTTCTGCTTCCAGTGTATTGCCGTCAGGAGTAATTAATACAGAAGTCATCAAACCTAAAGAACCAAATCCTTGCGCTACCGTATCACTTTGTACATCGCCATCGTAATTTTTACAGGCCCATACAAAATTGCCATTCCATTTTAAAGCGCTGGCAACCATGTCATCAATTAAACGATGCTCATAAGTAATGCCTGCTGCCTGATAAAGCGCTTTAAATTCATTGTGATAAATGTCTTCAAAAATATCTTTAAAACGGCCATCATATTTTTTTAAGATGGTATTTTTTGTTGAAAGATAAAGCGGCCATTTTTTGGTAAGTGCCATGTTAAAACAACTTCTTGCGAAGCCGGTAATACTTTCATCTGTGTTGTACATGCTTAATGCAACGCCATCACCTTTAAAATTATATACTTCAAAAACCTGCGCTTCGGTGCCATCTTCAGGCGTAAAAGTCATTGTTAATTTTCCTTTGCCTTTAATAACTGCATCGGTTGCACGATACTGATCGCCAAATGCATGGCGGCCTACAATAATAGGAGCCGTCCAGTTGGTAACCAGACGAGGTACATTTTGCATAACAATGGGTTCTCTAAAAACAGTGCCATCTAAAATATTGCGGATGGTACCGTTGGGCGATTTCCACATTTGTTTCAGGTTAAATTCTTTTACTCTTGCTTCATCCGGAGTAATGGTAGCACACTTGATACCAACACCAAATTCTTTAATTGCATTGGCCGCTTCAATAGTAACCTGGTCGTTGGTTTCATCACGATACTCCATTCCAAGATCGTAATATTTAATGTCAAGTTCCAGGTATGGAACAATCAGTTTGTCTTTAATAAATTTCCAGATGATCCTAGTCATCTCATCTCCATCCAGTTCTACAACCGGGTTTACAACTTTAATTTTGGCCATAGTTTGTTTTGTTTTTTGAAGTCAGCAAAAGTAATTCTATTTAGCATTTGTTGCGTCGCACACTTGTACTAATTATTTTTCTTCAGCAATTATTCGACGTTTATTTGCGGCTCGGACTTACAGATTACTTTATAAATTTTTAATGATTGCATCACCAAACTCACTTGTTTTTAACAAGGTTCCTTCTTTCATCAAATTATAAAAATCAATCGTAACAGTTTTATTCCGAATGGTTTTACCTACTGAATTGGTAATTAATTCAGCCGCATCCCGCCAGCCCATGTATTCCAGCATCATAACGCCACTAAGTATTACGCTTGATGGATTCATGGTGTTGGTATTGGCAAAACGGGGAGCCGTACCATGAGTTGCTTCAAAAACTGCGTGGCCTGTTAAGTAATTAATGTTTGCTCCGGGAGCAATACCAATACCGCCAACCTGGGCTGCTAGTGCATCACTGATATAATCGCCATTTAAGTTAAGCGTTGCAATAACTGAATAATCCTGGGGTGCCAGTAATGCTTGTTGTAAAAAATTATCAGCTATGGCGTCTTTAATAATTACTTTTCCACCAATGGCACTTATTTTCATTTCTTCATTTGCCACGGCTTCCCCACTTTCTTTTTTGGTACATTCCCATTGGTTCCAGGTGTACACATTTCCTCCAAATTCTCTTTCCGCCAATTCATATCCCCAGTTTTTAAAAGCACCTTCTGTGTACTTCATGATATTGCCTTTGTGCACAATCGTAACCGAAGGAAGTTTATGTTCAATAGCATGTAGTATGGCTGATCGAATCAATCGTTCACTTCCTTCCTTACTCACCGGCTTAATACCAAGTGAAGTTGTATCTGGGAAACGTATATTTTTTACCCCCATTTCATTAATCAAAAAATCAAGTAATTTTTTTGCTTCCGGCGTGCCGGTCATATATTCAATACCAGCATAAATATCTTCGGTATTTTCTCTAAAAATGGTCATACTTACTTTTTCCGGCTGCCACATAGGAGAAGGTACACCTTCAAAATATTTTACCGGTCTAAGGCAAACAAACAGGTCAAGTTCCTGTCTTAACGCTACATTTAAACTACGCATACCGCCTCCAACTGGTGTAGTAAGGGGGCCTTTAATGGATAATAAATACTCTTTAAAAGCATCCATGGTGGCTTCCGGCATCCAGCTACGGGTTTCATTAAAAGCTTTTTCACCAGCCAGCACTTCCAGCCATTCAATTTTTTTTTCGCCTTTATATGCTTTGGCTATGGCGGCATCAAAAACCCTTACCGCTGCAGCCCAAATATCTGGCCCAATGCCATCTCCTATAATAAATGGAATAGTTGGATTATTGGGAACTTCCAGCTTTCCATCTGCGCCCATGGTAATTTTTTGTGCCATATCTTTATTTTATTCGCTTAGTTAATTAGTTGTAAAGGCAGGCAGTTTAAAAATGAACCGTACAATTCATCCACCCGGCATCAAAAATTACAGCATCCATTTTTTTATAAAAATTAATTGCAGGCTCATTCCAATCTAATACCTGCCAGGCAATGCCAGTGTATTTTTTTTCTTTTGCCTCAGTAAAAAGGGCGTCAAATAACAAGGTACCTACACCCTTACCACGTAATTTTTCTGTTACCAATAAATCTTCCAGGTACATGCTTTGTCCTTTCCAGGTAGAGTACCGAATATAATATAATGCCAATGCCTGCACCTCCTTTTTACCTAAAGCGTCAGTCTGTTCTGCAACAAAAGCCCACCAAATGGGCTTGTCACCAAAACCAGCATCTACAAAATGATCAAAATTAACTGTTATTTCTTCCGCCGCTTTTTCATATACTGCCAATTCATAAATCAATTCCATCATGCGAGTGCAATCTTCCTTAATTGCTTTTCTAATACGAATGTTCATATTATTTTTTATTTAGATAAAAAATTATTTTTTCAAAATTCGCTTATTCAGCCCACATATCGGTGCTATTTTTGTTATTAAAAAAAAGGATGGTTTTTTTCTCTTTAAAGTATACGTGCTTAACTTGCACCCATGCAGCAATATCTTCAACTTCTTAGATATATTAAAGAAAATGGTACTGACAAAAGTGACCGCACAGGTACGGGTACACGCAGTGTTTTTGGATACCAGATGCGGTTTAATTTATCTGAAGGCTTCCCGCTGGTTACCACAAAAAAATGTCACCTTAAAAGTATCATTTATGAATTACTTTGGTTTTTACAGGGGGATACAAATATTGATTATTTAAAAGAACACAACGTAAAAATTTGGGATGAATGGGCAGATGAAAATGGTAACCTTGGTCCGGTGTATGGCAAGCAATGGAGAAGCTGGCAGGGTGCGGATGGAGTAGAAGTTGATCAGGTAAAAGACCTGATTCATCAAATAAAAACTAACCCTGATAGCCGGAGACTGATCATCAGCGCATGGAATGTTGCCGATTTACCAAAGATGAAATTAATGCCTTGCCATTGTTTATTTCAGTTTTATGTAGCTAATGGTAAATTAAGTTGTCAATTATACCAACGTTCTGCGGATGTGTTTTTGGGTGTTCCATTTAATATTGCTTCCTATGCTTTACTAACCATGATGATTGCCCAGGTTTGTGATTTGGAACCTGGCGAATTTGTTCATTCATTTGGCGATGTACATTTGTATAACAATCATGTTGAACAAGCCGAATTACAATTGAGCAGAACCCCATTTGAGCTGCCAAAAATTAAAATAAATTCTTTGGTGAAAGCTATTTTCGATTTTAAGTTTGAAGATTTTGAGTTGCTAAATTACCAATCTCATCCTGCCATTAAAGCACCTGTTGCGGTGTAATTAAAAAATAAAATATGATTATTAGTTTAGTAGTTGCTGCATCCGAAAACAATGCTATTGGAAAAGATAACCAACTGCTTTGGCATTTGCCAAATGACCTGAAATTTTTTAAAAATATTACTTGGGGATTTCCGGTAATAATGGGTCGCAAAACTTATGAAGCAGTTAACAAACCTTTGCCGGGCAGAACAAATATAGTGGTTACTACCAATCCTGGTTGGAGTGCGGAAACAGTGATTACGGTAAGTAATTTAGAAGCTGCTATTCAAAAAGCTGCTGAAACCAATAGCAAACAAATATTCATTATAGGTGGTGGAGAAATATATAAACAATCAATGGATATTGCTGATACCATTTATATAACAAGGGTTCATGCCGAACTGCATGGCGATACTTTTTTTCCGGAGATTGATGAAAGCAAATGGAAGCTAACTTCCAATCAGGATTTTGAGGCGGATCAAAAACATACCTACAGTTATAGTTTTCAAATTTGGGAAAAGATATAAATTATTAAATTGACGATGATTTAATTTACAATTTTTACCAGTAGCCCCACTCATAACTTATAACTAATAACTTGTATTCAACCTTTCAATTAGCAAAAAAATACCTTCGCTATTATTTTACTGCTTCCAATGGAAAAGGGCATGGTACACATTCTCCGTTCGTATTCGATTTTATTACACATGTTTTAAACGATAAAAAAAAGTATGCCTGCTATGATACAATTGAAGTAGTAAGGCAACAATTAAAGCAAGATGCAACTATTATTGAGGTGCAAGATTTTGGGGCAGGCTCTGCAGTAATAAAGCCCAATAAACGGGTAGTAAAAGCTATTGCAAAATCATCTCTTAAATCGCCAAAATTTGCACAGTTACTTTTTAGAATGGTGCAGTATTATCAACCGAAAAGTATACTAGAACTAGGTACCTCTTTTGGTATTACCACTGCCTACCTTGCCAGTGGTAATGCAGCTTCAAAAGTATATACCTGCGAAGGAGCACAACAAATTGCAGCAATTGCCCAACATAATTTTAATCAAGTAGGTATACAAAATTGTACACTTTTAAAAGGTGATTTTGCACAAACTTTACCAGCACTTTTTTCAATTGTTAATCAATTTGATTTTGCTTTTGTAGATGGCAATCATCGCAAAGAGCCTACACTTCAATATTTTAATCAATTGCTAGCTCACTCTACAGGTAAAGCAATATTAATTTTTGATGATATACATTGGAGCAGCGAAATGGAAGCTGCCTGGTTAGCTATCCAAAACCATCCTTCGGTAACAGTAACCATTGATCTTTTTTTTATTGGTATTGTTTGTATTAATAGTGATATTAAGCTAAAGCAACACTTTGTTGTTAGATATTGATTATTTATTTAATTATAATTCTACAATCCAATAAATTTCCTTCTAAAAAAATTTATTCCCTATCAGGGGATAGGGGCTTTTTTTGTACCTTTAATTTAATTAATTCTATTTATGATTATAGGTGTTTTAAAAGAATCAATCCCTGAAACTAGAGTATCCTTATTACCTGAACATGTAACCATTCTTAAAAAATTAAATGTAGAAGTGCAGGTGGAGGACAATGCAGGTATAACCGCCTTTGCTAATAATAACAAATACATTGATGCAGGTGCAACCATAGCAAGCAGGCAACAAGTAATACAATCTTCTACTATCATTTTATCAATCAACAATTTTACGGAAACAGATATTCTATCAATTAAAGCGGGTACTGTTGTGCTAGGTGTTTATCAACCATTGTTTAATTTTTTGTTGATGAACAACTGGGCCTCAAAAGCCTTCACTGTTTTTAGTATGGATATGTTGCCACGTACTACCCGTGCACAAAGCATGGATGTATTGAGTAGCCAGGCAAATATTGCCGGTTATAAAGCGGTACTTACTGCAGCTAATTTGTTCCCTAAATATTTTCCCATGTTTATGACAGCAGCAGGCAGTATTCCGCCGGCAAAAATGTTGATTCTTGGTGCAGGTGTAGCTGGCCTACAAGCCATAGCCACAGGTAAAAGGCTTGGCGCAGTGGTAGAAGTTTTTGATACCAGGCCTGCTGTAAAAGAAGAAGTAATGAGCCTTGGTGGAAAGTTTATTGAAGTAGAAGGAGCTGCCGATGTAAGTAAAGCCGGAGGTTATGCTGTGGAGCAAACCGATGATTTTATGCAACGCCAAAAAGCAAAAATTGCTGAAAGTGTAGCAAAGGCAGATATTGTAATAACTACCGCACAAATACCTGGTAAATTAGCTCCTGTATTGATTACCAGTTCTATGATAAGTGCCATGAAAAATGGTTCAATAATTATTGATTTGGCCGCAGCTACAGGAGGCAATACAGCACTTACAAAAAATGAGGAGACGGTAATTTACAACGGGGTAAGTATTGTAGGCAATTCAAATTTACCTGCTACAATGCCATCTGATGCAAGTAAATTGTATGGAAAAAACACACTTAATTTTTTACAACTAATCATTGATAAGGAAGGGCAGTTAAATTTAAATTTTGAAGATGATCTTGTGAAAGGAACATGTATTGTACATGATAAAACTATCACCAATGAAAGAGTACAAGCATTGCTTGTATAATATTGCTTTAATACAATGGTAACAAGTAAAATTTATAACTAATCAATAGCATTCGATCATGGATAATATTTTAAATTTCATTTCAACCAATCAGCAAATAATCTACATCGTTATACTTATGATTTTTGTTGGTATTGAAGTCATAGGCCATGTCCCCAGTGTATTGCACACACCCTTAATGAGTGGCGCCAATGCCATTCATGGTGTAGTAGTAATTGGTGCTATCATTGTAATGGGTAAGGCTAATACAGATAATTATCTTGCCTTGATACTAGGTTTTTTAGCAGTTGTGTTAGGAACAATTAATGTAGTGGGCGGATTTGTTGTTACGGATAGGATGTTGGAAATGTTTAAGAAGAAGCCTCAGCCACCCAAAGCAACTTAAAATGCAAAGTAAAAATTAGCCAGTAACCAATAGGTAAAAATTCTTTGGTAATTGATAAAAAAAATAAATTGAACGCTCTTGTTAAGCGCTTATAGTAAAAAATATTTATGGGAGAACACTTACTTACAGTTTGTTATTTAATAGGCTCAGTTGCATTTATTTTAGGTCTTAAAATGTTGTCACATCCAGCCGCTGCACGAAAAGGAAATTTGGTAGCAGCATTTGGGATGGTGGTGGCGATTGCAGGCACCATTTTTTTATACCGTGATGGCGAAACTGGCCAACGCCTTCACAATTACACCTGGATTTTTAGCGGATTATTAATCGGTGGTGTGGTTGGCATTCTCTCTGCAAAAAAAGTAAAAATGACTTCTATGCCCGAAATGGTAAGTCTGTTTAATGGAATGGGCGGCGCCTGTGCGGCATTAATTTCGTTGGTAGAGTTTAATCATTTATCAAAAGAATTAGGCGAAGGAACGGTAAAAGTAGCCTCCATACAACCAACAGTATTAATTATAGCGCTGGGGCTTATAATTGGTTCTGTTTCTTTTGCAGGTAGCCTAATTGCCTGGGGTAAATTAAATGGCAAAGTGAAAGATTATAGTTTTACAGGTCAAAATATTTTAAACCTTATTTTTTTAGCAATAGCACTTTGTGCAGCGGTATACCTGGTTATTGATCCTGCACAACATTTTTTACTGTATATCATTTTATTGTTGTCTTTATTATACGGTGTATTATTTGTAATGCCGATTGGTGGTGCAGATATGCCTGTTGTAATTTCATTACTAAATTCTTTTACTGGTGTTGCTGCAGCTTGCGGTGGATTTTTATATGATAATAAAGTAATGCTAACAGGTGGAATTTTAGTAGGTGCAGCAGGCACTTTACTAACTATACTGATGTGCAAAGCCATGAATCGTTCTTTAACAAATGTATTGGTGGGTTCTTTTGGTGGTAGTAATAAATCGGGGGTAAGCATTGAAACAAAAAGTCAGGGTGTGTATAAAGAAATCAGTATTACAGACGCAGCAATGGTAATGAATTATGCCAATAAAGTATTGATCGTTCCGGGTTACGGATTGGCAGTAGCACAGGCCCAGCATATCTGCCATGAGCTTGAAAAAATTCTAGAAGAAAAAGGGGTAGAAGTTAAATACGCCATTCATCCGGTTGCAGGGCGTATGCCAGGCCACATGAATGTTTTATTGGCAGAAGCCGATGTAAATTATGAAAAATTATTGGAGATGGAAGTCGCCAATGACGAATTTAAAACTACAGATGTTGTGTTAATACTTGGTGCCAATGATGTGGTAAATCCGGCTGCTAAAAATGATCCCACTTCACCCATTTTTGGCATGCCTATATTGGAAGTTGAAAATGCAAAAACAGTTATCGTAAATAAGCGGAGTATGAAACCTGGTTATGCCGGTATCGAAAATGACCTGTTCTTTCAACCTAAAACTGCCATGCTGTTTGGCGATGCTAAAAAAGTATTACAAAACCTTTGTGCAGAGATAAAGGCGGTATAATAAATAATGGTAATAAAGTTAAAAAAACCATCTCTAGTTACAGTATATTTCTTTACTTTACATATTGCATCTTAACCTCTCACTATCAAAAATCGATTGCCATGCTCAAAGTCGCCGATATTTTAAAAACAAAGGGTAAAAATATTTATTCCGTACTGCCAGCCAGTTCTGTATATGACGCTCTTACAATAATGGGTGAAAAAAATATTGGGGCGTTGATGATAATTGAAAACGACGAACTAAAAGGTATTTTTTCTGAAAGAGATTATGCCCGCAAAGTGGTACTCGTTAACAGAACATCCAGAGAAACACTTATCAGTGAAATTATGACAGCAGCCGTAATTACTGTTTCTCCTTCAGATAGTATTGAGCATTGCATGGCTTTAATGAGTAGTAAAAAAATAAGGCATCTTCCTGTGGCAGACAATGGAAAAGTCGTCGGCCTCATTTCCATCGGCGATGTGGTTACCGCTATTATCGAATCTCAAAAAGAAACCATCTCACATTTACAAAATTACATTTCGCAGTAAGGTAAAATATTTTTACCCAGCAGTTGCATTCTATAGCACCATCGTTGCCACGCTCGGTTCAAAGCCACACCAATGGGGATCATTGGTTTTCCGAACGAAAGGTATTTTATTTATTTGATGGGCTCAATAACCGTCAATGCAACATCTTACAATAAGTTAAAGAAGAAATTGAAATTCTATCAACTAATTATTTATTGCAAAAAGAAGAGCTTCTGAAAAGTTCCCTGCAATTTTTTAGAGGCTCTTCTTGATTAGAATGTCGATATAACTAAAGCCTGGAGATAGAAATATAACGTACAAATAAATAATAAGTAGTAGTATGAACTATCAAAAATATCGACTTGGTTTAATGACAGTTTTCCTGTTGGGTTTTTCTTACTTATGTGCTCAGGATAAAAATAAAAAAGTATCGGATGCTGTAATGCAAAAAGTATATAATGAAGTGAAGACGCCTTATAAATATGGGCTAGTAATGGTACCGCCAGATGATTCTAAAAAATTAGATTGTCCTACTATTTTCAAAAAAGGAAAAAGCTGGTACATGACCTATATTGTGTATGATGGAAGAGGATATGAAACATGGTTGGCAAAAAGTGAAAACCTGTTATACTGGAAAACGCTTGGAAAAATTATGTCGTTTTCTGATACTGCTAACTGGGATGGTAACCAGAAAGCAAGTTACAATGCGTTGCAGAAAATGAAGTGGGGCGGCAGTTATCAATTGCAAAAATATGATAATAAATACTGGATGTCTTATATTGGTGGTAGTACAATAGGTTACGAAGCAGGTTTACTGTCAATTGGCATAGCCTATACTGAAAAAAATCCTGCTGTTCCGCATGAATGGAATCGCTTGGGTGTGCCTGTATTAAAATCAACCGATCCGGATGCTCGTTGGTATGATAACGGTACCATGTTTAAATCTTCTGTTATTTGGGATAAATTGAAAAATACCGGGCACCCTTTTGTTATGTATTATAATGCCCGTGGCGATAGTGTTAACTCAGATAAAAGTGTTGAAAGAATCAGTATGGCTGTATCTGATAATATGGTTAACTGGAAGCGGTATGGTACCATGCCGGTTATCAATCATCACGCAGGTATATCAGGTGATGCAGTCATTCAGAAAATGGATGATTGCTATGTGATGTTTTATTTTGGTGCATTTTGGAAAGAACGAAAAGAACAGTCAGCCTTTAATCGTTTTGCCTGTTCTTATGATCTAATTAACTGGACAGATTGGAATGGCGAGGATCTGATAAAATCAAGTGAACCATACGATGAAACTTTTGCCCACAAATCTTTTGTCATCAAGCATAAAGGTATTGTCTATCATTTTTATTGCGCTGTAAATAGTAAAGAGCAACGTGGTATAGCAGTAGCAACTTCTGCCGATAAAGGAAAAAGTACTACAACATTTTCAAAATAATAATATTACTACTACACCAAATACCTTAAAATTAGACGGTAAAAAACTATAAAACCTCCGCCGTGGTTCGTTTCCTCACGACCCACCACCTCGAAGAATTGAGAATTGAAAAATAAATGCACACGAATGCGACGCCAATGAAGCCCCACATAGCTGCTGCTTTACCCGGTCAATAATTAAAATGATTACATCAACGCATCAAACAAAATTTCCACAGGATGCATTGCTAAAGTATGCGTACCATCTTTAATTTGATGGCGGCAACTAGTGCCGGGTGCAGCCACAATAACGGTATCATTTTTTTTATTACGCACTGCCGGAAACAATACGAGTTCACCAATTTGCATACTTAGGTCGTAATGCTCCTTTTCGTAGCCGAAAGAACCGGCCATACCACAACAGCCGCTGGCAATTGTTTGTACCGTGTAATTTTTAGGCAACGATAAAATATCAACAGAATGGCTCAATGCAGACAATGATTTTTGCTGACAATGTCCATGCAATAAAATTTGTTTTTCGGCAGTGGTAAACTGCTCCGCTTTTATATGACCATTTTTTATTTCTGCAGCAATAAATTCATCTATTAAAAATACATTGTTGCTCAGTTGTTTGGCGGCTTCCAATTGGTCGTCATTGGCAAGATCAATGTACTCATCTCTAAACGTAAGGATGGCGCTGGGTTCTATACCAATCAGCGGCGTTTGATTACTAACAATATCTTTTAACAAGGCAATATTTTTATTAGCAATTTCTTTTCCTTTTCTAATTAAACCTTTGCTTAGCCACGCTCTGCCACTTTCAATATGTTTTGGTATCACAACATTGTAGCCTAATTTTTCTAATAACAAAATAGCTTTTATGCCAATTGCGGTATCATTGTAATTAGTGAACTCATCGCAAAATAAATAGACAGTCCTGCCTCCATCTGTTAATAGAGTATTGCGGCGATGTTTTTTATACCAACTTTGTAAAGTGCTTTTGTGTAGTAAAGGCATTGAACGATCAACAGCAAAACCCGATAATTTTTTAATGACATGGCCAGTAATTTTATTTGATACAAAATAATTGTACATCCCCGGAAGTATGGAACCTACTTTAGCAGCCTTTGAAAAATTGGCAATCAGTTTACTCCTGAATGGTACACCGTTGGTATCATAATATTGTTGCAGAAATTCTGCTTTTAATTTTGCCACATCAACATTGCTCGGACATTCAGATTTGCAGGCTTTGCAACTTAGGCAAAGATCCATCACCTCATAAATTTCTTTATGATTAAAACGATTTACTTCTTTTGAATTGGTTAAAAATTCACGTAAAATATTTGCCCTTGCACGGGTAGTATCTTTTTCGTTGCGGGTAGCCATAAACGAAGGGCACATGGTACCGCCGCTTAAATGTGTTTTGCGGCAATCGCCACTGCCATTGCATTGTTCAGCGTGTTGCAATACATCCTGATTATGGTAACGAAAAATTGTATTGAATGTAGGAGTTTGCTGTCCGGGAGTGTACCGCAACATGCTGTTCATGGGCGGTGTATTTACAATTTTATTGGGGTTAAAAATATGTTGAGGATCCCAGGTATTTTTAAGTTGTTTCAACAGTAAATAGTTTTTAGGACCAATCATCTGTTCAATAAATTCGCCCCGTAATCTGCCATCACCATGTTCGCCACTTAAAGACCCATCGTATTTTTTTACCAGCGTAGCAATTTCCTGTGCAATGCTTTTAAACAGGCGGTTACCTTCCTCGGTTTTTAAATTAATGATAGGCCGTAAATGTATTTCGCCCGAACCAGCATGGGCATAATGCACCGCATGTAAATTATATTTTACAAGTAGCTCGTTAAATTCACGAATGTAGTTAGGCAGGTCGTTTACATCAACCGCCGTATCTTCAATAACGGGTACTGCTTTCGCATCACCTGGTAAATTACCAAGCAAGCCTAAACCTGCCTTACGCAGTGTCCAAATCTTTTTTGTATCGGCACCAAACAGCAATGGAAAATGGTAGCCTAAATTAGCTGCACGCATTTCAACTTCTACCGCTTTGCATATATCAATAATTTCTTTTCTAGTACTTTTTGCAAATTCTATTACCAATATTGCCCCTGGATCTCCTTGTACAAAAAAGCGGTTTTTGCTTTGTTCTATATTATCTTTAGTACATTCTAAAATATAGTGGTCAATCAGTTCACTAGCACTGGGCTTGTATTTCAGCGCAATTAAATTGGCCCTAAGGCTTTCGTCAATGCTGTTAAAATGAATGCACAACAAACCTGTCTCTTTTGGCGGTAGCGGAACAATATTTAATTTTATTTCGGTAATAAAAGCAAGTGTTCCTTCAGAACCTGCAATCAATTCACAAAAATTAAATTCGGGCATACCTGCAACAAAAGGTGCTTTATCCAGCAACATATCAATGGCATAACCAGTATTACGGCGCTCTACCGATTTTTTAGGAAACTGTTTTCTTATTTCCTGCTGGTTATCGTAATTGCTTAAAATGCTTCGGATGTTATTATAAATTTCCCCTTCCAGGCTATCCATTTCGCACTTTGCA
This sequence comes from Ferruginibacter sp., assembly GCA_025352695.1. Lineage (GTDB taxonomy): Bacteria > Bacteroidota > Bacteroidia > Chitinophagales > Chitinophagaceae > Ferruginibacter. The sequence goes on from JANXSK010000122.1 coordinate 57,413, forward strand.
TGAAAGACATCATTGCTAATTGTTTTAAATTCTACATCGCTTCCATCGCTTAAAATGGCTTTTACTTCCAATAAATGTTCTCGGGTACTTCTGTAAACAACGGAGTTGGAGCCACAGGAATTATTTCCTACCATACCACCCATCATCGCACGGTTTGCAGTAGAAGTTTCCGGACCAAAAAATAACCCATGTGGGTGTAAGAACATATTTAGTTCATCCCTAATTACTCCTGGTTGAACCCTAACCCATTTTTCGGCCACGTTAAGTTCAATGATATTGGTAAAGTTTTTTGAAACATCTACTATAATTCCATTACCAACCACCTGGCCTGCCAAAGATGTACCTGCTGTACGTGGTATTAAAGAGGTTTTATTGGATTGAGCAAAACTGATAATTTTTTTAATATCAGCTGCTGTTTTAGGGATGGCAACTGCTAAAGGCATTTCCCTGTAAGCCGAAGCATCCGTTGCATAAAGGATCCGCATGGTGTTATCTGTAAAAAAATCTCCTTCTAGTGAATTTGCTAACAGTTTTAATTTTTCCTTCATCTACCAATAATTTCTTTGATACAAAATTAGCTTGTTTTGATCAGTAAGAAAAGACAGAAACACAGATGATAATGATAAGGGTTGATTACACGGATTTCTAATATTATATAAAGTGAATTTAAATGAGGTGTTTTTATTCCTAGAAATCTGTATCATCAGTGTTTCTATCATTCTGTTACATTAATTTTGATTCCATATTAAATTTTTTATAATTGCAAACTCAATTACCCTCAATATTTCTTGAATCATTGGAGAATCTGCCTGGTTTTAACAGAGCTGCTTTTGAAAATGTTCATCAGTCAGGCAAACAGTTAACTTCTATAAGATTAAATCCTCATAAATTAAAGCAAGCTTATTTTATTGACGCCAATTTGGAAGAAGTTGTTCCATGGTCAACACAAGGGTATTATCTTTCTCAACGGCCTTCGTTTACACTTGATCCAATTTTTCATGCAGGAGCATATTATGTACAAGAGGCCAGCAGTATGTTTTTGGAAGAAGTACTTAAACAAACAACTGATTTATCGCTACCAATAAAAGTATTAGATCTGTGTGCAGCACCGGGTGGTAAATCAACTTTATTACAATCACTTATTAGCAATAAAAGTTTATTGGTGAGTAATGAGCTTATCAAAACAAGGGTAAATATTTTGGCAGAAAATATTGCCAAGTGGGGAGCAGTCAATGTGATAGTAACCAACAATGATCCGAAAGATTTTCAACGGTTACAAAATTATTTTGATGTCATAATTGTGGATGCACCTTGCAGTGGCAGCGGACTGTTTAGAAAAGATGCGGCCGCTATTGAAGAATGGAGTCTGCAAAATGTAATGATGTGCAGCCAGCGGCAGCAGCGAATTTTAGCTGATGTTTTGCCTGCTTTAAAAGAAGGTGGTACAGTAATTTATTCTACCTGTTCTTATGCTGAGAGTGAAGATGAGGCCATTGCAGACTGGTTAATCAATTATGCAGGTTTACTATCTACTAAAATAACGCTGCGATTGGAATGGCAAATTATTGAAACACAATCCCCACAACACGGCGCCTACGGATATCGGTTTTATCCTGATAAAGTAAAAGGTGAAGGCTTTTTTATTGCGGCATTTACAAAAGGTGAAAAAATTACTTCTGCGTGGGATACTGACAAATACAAAACTAAATCGGAAAGATTGGTTGCAAAAGAGATTGACATAGTAAAACCTTATTTAAAAAACGAAGCCGATTTTTTCTTTATTAAACAAAAAGAACAAGTGATTGCTTTGCCGGTACACCTTGAAAATGACTTGGCCACTATTCAATTTGCTTTGTATATTAAAAAGGCGGGTGTTAAACTTGGCACTATTATCCGTAATGAATTAATTCCGGATCATGAACTGGCATTGAGCAATATTGTAAATGAAAATTTACCAGCAGTAGAAGTTGATAAAGAAACTGCCTTGCAATACCTGCGTAGGCAGGAAATAAAATTAGATACCAAGCTAAAGGGCTGGGCAATAATAACCCATAGCAAGTTAGCTTTGGGCTGGGTAAAAGTTTTGCCAAATCGGATTAATAATTATTATCCTAAAGATTGGCGGATTTTTAATAAATAAAATCAACTTATTTTTATGTAATTGAAATAAATGGTCTAACAATAAGATTGTTAAACTAAAATGCCGCCCCCTTTAAAAGTAGGGTTAACCAACTTATTTTCCCATCTTTGTAACGAAAATTTATATTAAATGAAGCGTTTATTAATACTGTTATGTAGCTTTCCGTTGTGGTGTATGGCACAAAATGCGCCCTTGGTGGTAGAAGGTATTTCACCCAATTTATATCTTACACATATCGTGCTGGCAAAAGAAAATTATTATAGTATTGGTAGGATGTATAATATTAGTCCGAAAGAAATAGCTCCTTTCAATAATTTACAACTCGAAAAAGGCCTTAGTCTTAATCAGGTGATAAAAGTACCATTACAACAAATTAATTTTTTGCAGGAAGGAAATGCTGCAACAGATGAAGTATTGATTCCTGTTATTCATACGGTTAAAGAAAAAGAAGGATTATACCGTATTTCAGTTAACTATAATAAGCTACCCATAGAAACTTTAAAACATTGGAATAATATTAAAAGTGATGCTGTACCCAATGGAACGAGGTTAATTATTGGGTATTTAAAAGTAAAATCAACTTTATCACCACTAGCATCCAAGGCAACAATAAAACCTGCCGATATTAGTAGTAAAGAGCAGGCTGCAGTAAAAAAAGAGGTGCCGGTTACAGCGAAAATTGCAGAACCTGTAAAAAAAGAAATTGCAGTAGTGAAGGAAAAGGAACCTTTAAGTATACCTGTAAAAAAAACTCCCCCGGTGGTGGTTAAGGAAGTAGAATCTAATCAAACCAATCAATCAACTGCTGTAACATTTAAAACTTTTAATGGTGGAATTTTTAAATCAGTGTTTGAGCAACAAGCCAAAAAAGATGCTGCTATAAATGAAAATGGTGTTGCTGCTGTGTTTAAAAGTAACAGTGGCTGGCAGGATGGAAAATACTATTGTTTGCACAATGCAGCAGCTCCCGGAACAATCATTAAAATTACCAGTGCTGCAAACGGAAAAAGTATTTATGCAAAAGTGTTGGATGTAATTCCGGATATTAAACAAAACAATGGGCTACTGATACGCATCAGCAATGCCGCTGCGCAGGAATTAGGAGTAGGAGAAGCAAGGTTTGATTGTATGGTGAGTTATTCAAAATAATTAGAGGTATTTTTATATAAGGTTTATTGAATGCTACAATAAAACTATTTAAAAAAAGGTAATGCATAAAAAATAGGCTGTCCATTAAGATAGCCTATTTTCTTTTTATTAGTATACTTTTTTATTAAGGAAAAATACCCAATTCAACATAAGTAATGGCTACTTTATTGATGGCACTTACATAAGCGGCGGTTCGCATATCAGGGATTTCTGGATTGCTCAACCAAATGTCCATAATTTCTTTTGTAGCATTGATCATAGTTTCTTCCAATCCACTATGCACTAAATCTATTTCTTCTGCACCATGCATAATCAGTTGTCTTTCACTTGAGGTAACTGTTTTTCCGCTTAGTTCTTCTATCTGTTCCAGAATACGGGTATTCATGTTTTCTGTAAAGCGTTTTTCAAGGCGGCCATAACGCACATGGCTAAGATTTTTTAACCACTCAAAATAACTTACCGTAACACCACCAGCATTAAGATACATATCTGGTACACATAAAATTCCTTTTTGTGTAAACACTTCATCAGCTTCCGGTGTGCACGGGCCATTGGCAGCTTCGCCTATTATTTTTGCTTTTATTCTTTTGGCATTGTCACCATTGATAACATTTTCCAGCGCAGCAGGTATTAAGATATCACATTCAAGTTCAAGCGAATCTAAAGTATTTGTTAAGGTAGTTGCACCCGGAAAATTAATGATAGAACCTGTTTTATTTCTAAACTCTATCAATTCCTCTTCATTTAACCCATTCTCATTGTAAACAGCTCCATCATGCTCAGCTATTGCTATAACAATGGCTCCATGTTCTCTAAAAAATTTCGCACTGTGATACCCGACATTTCCTATGCCTTGTACCACAACTTTTTTTCCTTCAATACCCATTGGTAGCCCAAGTTTTGCCATTATGTTGGGCATATTACAAACTTCACGAACACCATAGAAAACACCTAAGCCGGTAGCTTCTTTTCTACCACGTACACCACCTTGCGAAATAGGCTTGCCAGTAACACAGCCAGCGCCATCTATTTCTCCTGGTTTTAATGAAGTGTAGGTATCTACTATCCACGACATTTCTCTTTCGCCTGTACCATAATCAGGTGCAGGTACATCTATCCCTGGACCAATAAAATTTTTCTTTACCAGTTCGGAAGTATAGCGGCGGGTAATTTTTTCCAATTCGTATACACTGTAATTACGGGGATTAATTTTTATTCCACCTTTTGCACCACCAAACGGCACATTTACAATGGCACATTTGTAGGTCATTAATGCTGCAAGTGCCATTACTTCATCCTGGTTAACAGCATCGCTAAAACGAATTCCTCCTTTACAGGGCGATTTGTGTTGGCTGTGCTGTACACGATAAGCTTCTATTACTTCAATAGTACCATCGTCTCTTTTTATTGGAAAATTTATTCTGTAAACACTATTACAGGCTTTAATTTGTTCTAAAATGCCACTATCCCATTTAGTGAATTTGGCGGCTTTATCAAAGCTTTTTTCTACGCTTTTAAAAAAACTGTACACGAGTTCAGCTGACATAATTTTTGTTTTTGTGAAGCAATCGTACTGAAAATAGCGACTGGCAAGAAGCTATGCACCCAATTTCTATAAAAAAATATTGGGGCCTATTTATGAAATTTAATAATAATTGTTGTTTAATATTTTTTATAAGGTATTTGTTTTTATCTATTTATTAGGTCATTCACGTGTAAAAGAAGCTATAACATTTTTGCATATATGTAGGTTTTCAAAGCTCCTTATACTTTGCTAAAAAAAACCTTAATTGATTATACAAGTTAACTTAAAGATTGTCTTTTTCAATTTTACCAATCTTTTTGTCAATACTTACAACGTATAAAAAAAGACCCAATAAAATAGTAACACAAATAGCTACAACCACATATATCTTTCCATTACTGCGCATCAGTGATTCGGATGCGCCATTATCCTGTGCAAAAATTGCTGTACTAAACAACAGTGCTGGTAACAGCAATAGCCAACAAAAATTTTTATTCCGCATTCAATAAGTTTTTATCTCTAATTAAATTGATCCTTATATTTAAAGTGCTGATCCAGGTACCCAGCAAAGTCCATCCAATTACAGCCGGCCAAAATACCAACCTCATAGTTGCATCAAGATCTGCACCATTTAATCCGGGGTTACCTTGTACACCCTTACCGCCTGGATGTAAAGATTCTACCAATCTTGGTAATATCATTATCAGGGGCAAATAAATGAAATAGGCAAAAATATTATACACGGCACTTACTTTGGCTCTTTTATCAATATCGGGTACAGCATTTCTCAATACCAGATAAGCAAAATAAATAAGTAATGCTATGGCAACGCCAATTTGCTTAGGATCATTACTCCATGGTTCGCCCCAGGTATAGGTGGCCCAGATAGAGCCTGTAATTAAACCAAGAATGCCCATTAAAATACCTGTTCTAGCAAAAGTTTCAGCGTAGATATCGTATTTTAAATCAGGTTTACGTAAATACCAAATTGAATAAATTAAAGAAATGGTAAGTAAAATAATTTGCCCAAACCACATAGGAACATGAAAGAAAAGATTTCTGATAGTTTCCTTTAAGTTGCCAACGTTAGGCACTTTTATTAAAAAACCTGCGGTAAATGTATATAGTAACAATACCGCCGTTAATATTTTCCACCAGCTTTTACGCATCTTAAAATTATTGATTGCAAAATTAGGGGAAAGAGCCTGTTACACAAATTGTAAATTGAGTATGTTTTAAAACTAAATGATACGGCCGAAAAATTGGCTAGCTTGCTTTTTATTTAATGTAGTTGTATGTTGGATTCTCAATAGATGATATAAGTACCAATTTAAATATTCGAATACCATTAATTTTTAAATTGCGAAAACTCCATTTTTGTAGTTGGCAGAATTAATTATTTTTATAGTCAAATAACAATAATTATATCGATAATGATAGAAATAATTAAACAACCCTGGCATTGGTTGCCAGCCGGTATAATGGTGGGATTAACTGTGCTGGCATTGTTACTGTTGGGCAATAAAAAATTTGGTATTTCGGCTTCCTTACGGGATATATGTGCCATCTGCATTCCTGCAGGTATTCCCTTTTTTAAATACGACTGGAAGGATAAAATATGGAATCTTTTTTTTGTTGCTGGTATTTTAATTGGTGGAATTATTGCCGCCCATTTTTTGAGCAATCCCAATGAGATTGTGATTGCTCAAAAAACGAAAACCATATTGATTCAATATGGAGTAAAGGATTTTACCGGGCTACTGCCAACAGATATTTTTAGCTGGAAAAACCTGTTTACCTTAAAAGGATTTATTTTTTTTGGTGTAGGTGGATTTTTGGTTGGCTTTGGAACCCGTTATGCTGACGGTTGCACGTCTGGCCATTCAATTATGGGATTGTCAAATTTACAATGGCCATCACTTGTAGCAACAATGGCATTTATGGTGGGTGGTTTTATTAGTGCCAATTTTTTATTACCTGTAATCTTTAAATTAATTCAATGAAAAATATCAAATATTTAGTTGTAGGCATTGTATTCGGGATTGTTTTTGTAAAAGCAGAGATAATTAGTTGGTTCCGTATACAGGAAATGTTTCAGCTTACATCTTTTCACATGTATGGAGTTATTGGTACCGCTGTGGTGGTTGGGATGGTTTCAATTTTTTTTATTAAACGATTTAAAATTAAAACATTCAGTGGCGAAGCCATTACTTTTGAAGATAAGAAGTTTAAAAAAGGGCAAATAATAGGAGGATTGATTTTTGGGATTGGGTGGGCGATAACAGGGGCTTGTCCTGGTCCGCTTTTTGCTCAAATTGGAAGCGGATTTGGTGTAGTTTCAATTACACTTTTATCTGCGATTGCCGGTACCTGGGTGTATGGAAAATTTTCAAAAATATAGCACCTTATAATAAATAAATTAATGCCTAATCCTTCCATAAAAATGGAAATAAAATAATGGATAGTACTAGCACCATTATATCAAAACCAATAATTAATAATGTTAAGTTAAGCAAGGCGCCATCCCGGAATATTTCACCAAAAGCTACTTTAGATAAACGTATAACCAATAATAATTGAGGAACAATTAATGGAAATCCTAAAATGGCCATTAAGGCCGCATTTTGTTGTGCCTTTGCCGCGATTGCGGCCAATAATGTAAACACAAAGCTTAAGCTAACGCTACCTATACATACAATTCCTACAAATTGTAATGGGTTGGTTAGAGGGTTTTTTAGTAATAAAAAAAATAATGCCAGGCTCATTCCGCTCATTAATAACATTAAAATGATATTGTAAATTAGTTTAGCAATGATGAATTCTTTGGCCCCGGAAATTGAGTAAAAATATAACATACGTCCCCGGCTTTCCTGCAAAAAACTTTTAGCCACTGCATTTACACAAACAAATAATTGTATTATCCAGAATAATGCATTCCAAACATCTGCTTCAGGATTATTCAATGACAGGTAAAGCACAAATATGGTAGAAGCTACATAAAGCAAAATACCATAAAAGCTATGTTGCTGCCTTAATTCGAGCAACAGATCTTTTTTTAATAAAGAAAAAATTGTTTTTGTCATGCCGTATATTTTTTACCACTTAAGCCAGGTTAATTAACAACCATTATAGGATGGAGGATTGGTTTTCCAGGGCACAGATTCTGCACCTTGGCTCATATATATCTTTTTCTCCTAGCAATAGCTGGTTATCTTCCGCAATTTTTCTGTAGCTCACATTGGCAATATTGCCGCACTTTACACAGATGGCATGTAATTTTGTTATGTAATCTGCAATGGCCAGCAGGTTTGGCATGTGGCCAAATGGTTTACCTGTGTAATCCATATCTAAACCTGCAATAATTACCCTTATACCTTTTAAGGCAAGTTGCTCGCAAACAGTTATTATTTCAGCATCAAAAAACTGTGCCTCGTCAATACCCACTACATCTGCATCGTGGGCTAGTAACAAAATTAGCTGAGCACTTTCAACGGGTGTGCTTTTAATAAAATTGGAATCATGACTTACAATATTTACTTCATCAAAACGAATATCCATGGTAGGTTTAAATATTTCTAATTTAAGATTGGCAATCTTAACACGTTTTAATCTTCTTATAAGTTCCTCCGTTTTTCCACTAAACATACTACCACAAATAACTTCAATAGAACCCCGCCCACCTTTTAAATTTGGTTCAATAAACATTTATAAATTTTTTAAAAATTGTGTTAGTAACTTTATTCCAATCTTTGCAAAGGTTACAGTTTTGGGTCATTAGTCAAAACTAATTTTTCTTTGCAATTGCATTAATTCAAATAATGGTAATTATGGAAAGGGTAGTCACACTTTTGCAAAAGCTGCAGCAACAAATTAATGAAAAGCTACCTCTAAATCGATTGTTGTTAACTGCTCAAATGATACAGCATGAATTAACCCATTTGCAAGGAAGCCAGTCAGAGGCAAATAAAGCTGTTACTTTATCAATGCCTTTGCAAATGATAGCCCATCAAAATCCAGCTGAAATAGTGGCTGTTAAATCTGCACCAGAAGAAAAGATAATTGAAATTCTACAGGTTGATGAAGCAGCGGTAGAAGCTGAATTAGAAGAAATAAAACGCAATGCCAATGTAATTCATCATTTAAGTGCACATACAAAACCAGAAATTTTATTTGAGCCTGCTGTTGGCGATATACCAACCTTTGTGCATCAAAATAAGCCGGTTCAAAAAAAGGAAGTGAACGACTTGGTTGGTTTAGAAAACAAATCGGTTAATGATTTTTTAAAAGAAGTTAAAACTGAATTAAGTGCCAAATTAAGTGATAGCCCGGTAAAGGATCTTAAAAAAGCAATTGGCGTTAATGACCGGTTTTTATTTATGAATGAATTATTTAGGGGAGATGAGGCCATGTATGAGCGTAGCATAAAAACGATTAATAGTTTTACCATTTGGCCAGAAGCAGAGTATTGGATTAGAAGGGAATTGAAAACAAAATTAGGCTGGAAAGATACCAATGAAACCGTGCAGGCGTTTGATCAATTAATCAGAAGACGTTTTTCCTGAACAAACGTTAGGATTTTTTTTGTTGCGCCGCTATTAGCATACACATAATTTTTTGCAGATTCCCCTGTTTTATGTAGCAATGGCGCATCATTCCAAAGAGCTGTTAAAACTTTTTCAAGTTCCAATGCACTTGAAATAACAATGCCTCCTCCACAAGTTATTAGCTCTGTCGCTTCTATAAATTTTTCAAACTCAGGACCATAAATTACAGGTTTACCATATACTCCAGCTTCAAGTACATTGTGAACACCATCTTTGCCAAATCCTCCACCAACATAAGTTATATCTGCATAGCGATACAATCTAGAAAGCATACCTACATTGTTAATTATTAAAACATTTGCAGTTACTTGTTGATTGCTAACCAGGTCAGAATAAAATATGGATCCTGAAAATTCCTTTTGAACATCTTTCAAATTTTGAGCATCAATTTCATGTGGCGCAATAATGAATTTAATTTCCGGATTAGCCCTTACATAATGAATTAATTCCACTTCATCCTCTTCCCAGGTACTGCCAGCTACGATCACTTTATGCGCTCCACAAAACTGCTTTATTAAAGGTAAGTTTTCAATTTTTTCGGCAATTTCAATAACTCTGTCAAATCTGGTATCGCCACTTACGGTTATGTTTTTTTCAATACCAATGTTGGTTAATAAATTTTTAGATTCTTCATCCTGTACAAAAATATGCGTAAAGGCAGGCAAAATGTTTTTCCAAACTCCTCCGTACCATTTAAAAAAAGGCTGGCTCGGTCTAAAAATTCCAGATACCAATAAAACCGGAATATGCTGTTGTTTTAGTTCTTCTAAATAATAAAACCAATATTCATATTTTACCCATAAAACCAATGAGGGGTTTATAGCCTTAATTAGCCTTGCAGCATTGATTTTGCTATCTACTGGCAAATAAAAAATATCATCTGCACCGGTATAATTTTTTTGCACTTCATAACCACTTGGCGAAAAAAAAGTAAGTACAATTTTACTATCAGGAAAATGTTTTTTGAGTGCTTTCAAAACAGGTCTGCCCTGCTCAAATTCACCAAGGCTTGCGCAATGCATCCAAATTGTTTTGGTAGATGCGTTTTGGGTAGAACTAACAACTGGAAATACTTTTCTGCCAGAAAGCCATAACCTTGCTTTTGGATTCCAAAAAGAAAGCAACTTTATTCCGGCAACATAAAGGGAAAGAAATATGGTGTAAAAAAGTTTAGCCACTAATTTTATTACAAACTTACCAGCAAAATTTTAATTAAAATCAATGCATAAGACAACTGACTGTAATTTTAAACTGCATCATTGAATCACTATCTTTGCCATCGAAAAAAAGAATATATGAGGCCCTTACAAATGGTAGATACAAAGACGCAGTATTTTAAAATAAAAGAACAAGTTGATACAGCAGTTTTAAATGTAATGGAAAGCTCGCAGTTTATTGGTGGTAAAGTGGTAAATGATTTTGCAACAAACCTGGCTTTTTACAATGATGTTAAGTATGTAATTCCTTGTGCCAATGGTACGGATGCATTGCAAATTGCTATGATGGCACTTGATTTAAAACCTGGCGATGAAGTAATAACACCTTCATTTACTTATATTGCAACCGTTGAGGCCGCAGCATTATTGCAATTGAAACCAGTTTTTGTAGAAGTGGATATGCAAACGTTTTGTATGGATCCCGAGGCTGTAGAAAAAGCAATTACATCAAAAACAAAAGCGATTATTCCTGTTCATTTATATGGGCATGCTGTTGAAATGGAAAAAATAATGGACATTGCTGCAAAATATAATTTGTATGTAATTGAAGATAATGCACAGGCTATCGGTTGTAACTATACATTTAGTGATGGAAAAATTTCTAAAACTGGCGGTATTGGTCATATTGGTTGTACCTCTTTTTATCCCTCTAAAAATTTGGGTGCTTTTGGAGACGGAGGAGCAATATTTACCAACGATGAAACGTTAGCTGGAAAATTACAAAAGATTGCAGCTCATGGGCAAAGTGTACGTTACTATCATGATTTAGTAGGTTGTAATTCAAGATTAGATGCAATACAGGCTGCAATACTTGATATTAAATTAAAACATTTGGATGACTATATTGTAGCACGCCGAAAAGCTGCTGATATTTATGACAAAGGTTTTGCTGGTAATAAAAGTATAAGAATACCGTATAGAGCGGCTTATTGTAACCATGTATTTCATCAATATACTTTAACATTAATTGATAAAGATAGAGCTGGTTTAAACAAATATCTTTCAGAAAAGGGCGTGCCTTCAATGATCTATTATCCGGTGCCTTGTCACAAACAAAAAATGTTTGCTGCATTTGGTGGAGGCGATTATCAACTGCCGATAACAGACTGGTTAACAGAAAGAGTTATTTCTTTACCAATTCACACAGAGCTTGATGAGGAGCAACAGCAGTTTATTATTTCAAACGTATTAGATTATATTAACTCAAATTAAAAAATATGAAAATAGCAGTAGTCGGAACAGGTTACGTAGGTTTAGTAACGGGTACGTGTTTTGCCGAAACTGGCAACGAAGTTATCTGTGTAGACATTGATAAAGTGAAAGTTGATAAATTATCATCAGGAAAAATAACTATTTACGAACCAGGGCTTGAAAAAATATTTTTAAGAAATCAAAAAGAAAATCGTTTACGTTTTACAACTTCACTGGTTGATGGAATTAAGGATGCGCAGGTAATTTTTCTTGCTTTGCCAACCCCTCCTGGAGAAGACGGTAGTGCGGATTTAAAATATATTTTAGGTGTTGCAAAAGATTTGGGTTCACTCATCAAAGAAGGTGATTATAAAGTTGTAATAGATAAAAGTACAGTACCAGTAGGCACTGCAGAAAAAGTAAAACAGGCATTATTAAGCAACGGAGGTATAGCAGGTACTTTTGATATTGTAAGCAATCCTGAGTTTTTAAGAGAAGGCGTAGCCGTAGATGATTTTATGAAACCAGATAGGGTTGTTATAGGAACCACCTCAGAAAAGGCAAAAAAAATTTTGAATGATTTGTATGCACCATTTGTACGCCAGGGAAATCCAGTTATTTTTATGGATGAAAAAAGTGCAGAATTAACCAAATATGCAGCAAATTCTTTTTTAGCTACCAAAATTACTTTTATGAATGAAATTGCCCAACTCTGCGAACTGTTAGGAGCAGATGTGGACATGGTGAGAAAAGGAATTGGCAGCGATGAGCGGATTGGAAAACGCTTTTTATTTCCGGGCATCGGTTATGGTGGAAGTTGCTTTCCGAAAGATGTGCAGGCTCTGGCAAAATCATCCATAGAAGTTAACTATAGGTTTAAAATATTAGACGCGGTGATGGAAGTAAATGAAAAGCAAAAGCTTCATTTAATTCCTGCAATAAAAGCTTTTTTTAATGGAGACTTACAAGGTAAAAAAATTGCACTTTGGGGGCTGGCTTTTAAGCCTAACACAGATGATATAAGAGAAGCACCCGCCTTATATTTAATTGATGCCTTTTTAGCAGTAGGCGCAACGGTAGCTACTTTTGATCCTGAGGCAATGAATAATGTAAAACAAATAGTAGGGGATAAAATAACTTTTGTAGAAAGCCAGTACGATGCATTAATAGATGCAGATGCACTGGTAATTGCTACGGAATGGAGTGAGTTTAGAACACCCGACTTTAATAAAATAACTTCTCTACTTAAAAATAAAGTAATTTTTGACGGACGCAATTTGTTTGATTTAAAACAAATGGAAGATCTGGGATATCATTACGTGAGCATTGGAAGGAGGATTGTTAATCCGATTGGATAATTTTTTAAGAAATAGCTATTTCACTTTTTAATAATTTTTCTTCATTTTAATTTATAAACAATGACTGCTAAAAGAATTTTGATAACAGGCGCTGCAGGATTCTTGGGATCTCATCTTTGTGACCGGTTTATTAAAGAAGGATTTAATGTTATTGGAATGGATAATTTAATAACAGGGGATCTTAAAAACATTGAACATCTTTTTAAATTAAAAGAATTTGAGTTTTATCACCATGATGTTTCTAAGTTTATACATATACCAGGAGAGCTTGATTACATTTTGCATTTTGCTTCTCCTGCCAGTCCAATTGACTATTTAAAAATTCCCATTCAAACATTAAAAGTAGGTTCGTTGGGAACGCACAATTGCCTTGGTCTTGCACTTGCTAAAAAGGCAAGAATACTGGTGGCAAGTACAAGTGAAGTGTATGGCGATCCTGTAGTTCATCCCCAAAACGAAGAATATTGGGGCAATGTAAATCCGGTTGGTCCAAGAGGCGTTTATGATGAAGCCAAACGTTTTCAGGAAGCTATTACGATGGCCTATCACACGTTTCACCATGTTGAAACAAGAATCATTAGGATATTCAATACTTATGGTCCAAGAATGCGGTTAAATGATGGACGTGCATTACCTGCATTTATAGGACAAGCTTTACGTGGCGAAGATTTAACTGTATTTGGTGATGGTAGCCAAACAAGAAGTTTTTGTTATGTGGCCGATCTTGTAGAAGGTATTTACCGTTTGTTAATGAGTGAATATGCACAGCCGGTAAACATTGGTAATCCCGATGAAATTTCATTAAAAGATTTTGCTGAGGAAATAATTAAACTTACCGGAACGGCACAGAAAATAGTATATAAACCGTTACCTACGGATGATCCAAAACAACGGCAGCCTGATATTACAAAGGCACAAGCACTGTTGGGTTGGCAACCAACCGTAAACAGGGCAGACGGCTTAAAAATTACTTATGAATACTTTAAATCTTTACCAAAAGAAGAGTTGTATAAGTTGCCAAAAGAATTTGCCAAGGCTGCTAAAAGTAAATAACTAACATCAATATGGTATTGCAACTTATTATCCTGAATAACATACACACCCAAAAAGTCTAATGTGCCTTACCAGGTATATTATAGATTTTTACAGTGTTTAAAGAAGTAAATAAAATTATGTATCAGGATCTACTGAAAAAAAATAAAAAACTGGCAGTTATTGGTTTGGGGTATGTAGGTTTACCTATAGCATTAGAATTTGCAAAAAAAATAAAGGTAATTGGGTTTGATATTAACGCTGACAGAGTGCAACTGATGCGCAATAATATTGACCCTAGCCAGGAGTTAGAAGCAAGTGCATTTGATGGCAGTGATATAGAATTTACCATTGATCTTGAAGTTTTAAAGCAGGCTGCTTTTTTTATAGTAGCCGTACCAACGCCAGTTGATGAAAGCAACGTGCCTAACCTTGTACCAATAATGAGGGCATGTGAAACCATCGGAAAAGTAATAAAAAAAGGTGACTATGTAGTTTTTGAGAGTACTGTTTATCCCGGTTGTACCGAAGAAGATTGTTTACCCATTATAGAAAAATTAAGCGGACTAAAAAATATAATTGATTTTAAAATCGGGTATTCTCCCGAACGTATTAATCCAGGAGATAAAGAGCACACACTTGCAAAAATTATTAAAGTAGTTAGTGGATGTGATGAGGAAAGCCTGGAGTTGATTGCAAAAGTTTATGAGTTGGTAGTATCGGCAGGTGTGTACAAGGCTTCTAGTATTAAAGTAGCTGAAGCCGCAAAAATTATTGAAAATACACAAAGAGATCTCAACATTGCGTTGATGAATGAATTGTCAATAATTTTTGACAAAATGGGTATTAATACTTTTGAAGTGTTAGAAGCAGCAGGAACCAAATGGAATTTTTTAAAATTTCAGCCAGGTCTTGTAGGTGGTCATTGCATAGGTGTAGATCCCTATTACCTAACATACAAATCAAAACAATTAGGGTACGATAGCCAGGTTATTTTAGCTGGCCGTGCAATTAATGATGGAATGTCTGGGCATATTGTTAAAAAGGTAGTGCAACATATTATTCATTATGCCGGTAATATTAAAGATGCAAAAGTATTAGTGATGGGTGCTACTTTTAAAGAAAATGTTAGTGATATACGCAATAGTAAAGTGGCTGATTTAGTGAGAGAATTACAATCTTTTTCATTGAATGTATATGTATCGGATCCCAATGCGGAGAGTTTGGATTTACAACATGAATATGGCTTTGAATTAACCATGGATTTGGCAAGCGATTATGATGCAGTGATTATAGCTGTTCCTCACAATGAATACAAACAACTGGATGATAGCTATTTTACTGGGATTACCAAAAAGCAGGCTATGATTGCTGATATAAAAGGTATTTATCGCGGCAGAATAAGCAGTAGATATTATTGGAGTTTGTAAGGGTGAATAATTAATTAATGGAAAATGAGTAACGAGTTTCATGTAAAAGATATAAGTACCAGCAATTTTTTAATAACCGGAGGCGCCGGTTTTATTGGCAGTCATATTGCAGCATATTTATTAACCAATGGTGCGCTTAAGGTAAGGGTATTGGACAACCTCGTAAATGGATTTGAAAAAAACCTTACGCCGCTTCGGCAATTTACTGCATTTGAATTTATTGAAGGGGATATCAGAAATGCCGATACTTGCCAGCAGGCTTGCAACGGAATGGATTATGTAAGTCACCAGGCTGCTTTAGGTTCTGTACCCCGCTCAATAAAAGAGCCGGTTTATTTTAATGAAGTAAATGTGGGCGGCTTTGTAAACATGCTAAAAGCGGCGGTTGATAATAACGTAAAACAGTTTGTGTATGCATCTTCTTCATCAGTTTATGGAGATGAGCCCAAGTTGCCTAAAGTTGAAAATTGCATCGGAAATTGTTTATCTCCTTATGCGGCTACTAAAAAAGCAAATGAATTATACGCCCAGGTTTTTGCAGATGTATATGGTTTAAATATTATCGGGTTTAGGTATTTTAATATTTTCGGTCCTCGTCAGGATCCTGATGGAGCCTATGCTGCAGTAATTCCTTTGTTTGTAAAAGGAATTTTGAAACAGGCACCCGTGTATATAAATGGAGATGGGGAACAAACAAGAGATTTTACATTTGTTGACAATGCCGTGCAAGTAAATATAAAGGGAATGTTAACAGACAATGAAGCAGCCCTTAACAAAGTTTATAATGTAGCTGTAGGCGAAAACTTTTCAGTTAATTTTTTATACAACGCTTGTAAAGAATATTTACACAGTAATTTTAAAGCAACCTTCAGGGAGCCAAGAGCAGGCGATATAAGAAATTCACTAGCCGATATTTCATTGGCTAAAAATTTATTAGGGTATCAACCTACCAAAAAATTTAAAGATGGATTAACTGAAACAATTGAATTTTTTAAAAAATTATATTCTTAAGCCTATTAATTATTTTATGCCGTTTACAACAACAGAATTTCCGGGAGTATTAATTTATGAACCAAGGGTCTTCAATGATGATCGGGGTTATTTTTTTGAAAGTTACAATAAAAACACTTTTTCAACAGGTGAAGTACCTATGAAATTCGTGCAGGATAATCAGGCCAGATCAACATATGGCGTAATACGTGGCTTGCATTTTCAACAAAACCCTCATGCACAAACAAAACTAATTCGGGCATTAAGCGGTTCAATTTTAGATGTGGTGGTAGATCTTAGAAAAGGATCACCTATGTATGGCAAGGTTTTTAGTATAGAATTATCGGCAGAAAATAAGCTGCAGTTATTGGTGCCTAAAGGATTTGCTCATGGCTATTCTGTGTTAACTGAAACTGCGGAAGTATTGTATAAATGTGATGCGTTTTATCATAAAGAAAGTGAAGGCGGATTGTTGTACAACGATCCGCCTTTGGCAATTGATTGGCGCATACCGGCTGATAAAGCATTGGTGGCTGCAAAAGATCTCATACTGCAGGGGGTAGAGACTGTTGAAACTAATTTTATATTTTAATAGTACTACAAGTGGCAGAAAAAAAAACAATTTTAGTTACAGGAGCAAATGGTCAGTTGGGCAACGAAATGAGGGTTATCTCCTCCGCATATTCCGACTTTAATTTTTTGTTTGTTACAAAAGATGATTTACCAATTGATGATTTGGTTGCCATCAAAAATTATTTTTCCAGCCATTCCATCAACTATTGTGTTAATTGTGCAGCTTATACAGCCGTTGATAAAGCAGAAACTGAAGTAGAAAAAGCATTGCTTATCAATGCAACTGCTGTGGGTAATCTTGCCACCGTTTGCAAAAACCATAGCGCACAATTTATTCATATTTCTACCGATTATGTGTTTGACGGATCGGCAACACTTCCATACACAGAAGATCATCCTGTAGCACCTGTTAATACTTATGGTGCTACAAAATTAAAAGGCGAGCAGTTAGCGCAGCAAAATAATCCGGGCTGTATAATTATACGCACATCATGGGTTTACTCCAGCTTTGGAAATAATTTTGTAAAAACCATGCTTCGCCTCACCAAAGAAAAAGAGCAGTTAAATGTGGTAAGCGATCAGCAAGGTTGCCCTACTTATGCGGCAGATCTTGCAGCTGCAATTATGCAAATCATCACGTCTAATAAAATAGCAGCACATCCGGGTATTTACAATTATTCTAATACCGGAGTTATCAATTGGTATCAGTTCGCACTTGCTATCAAGGAATTATCGGGCAGTAAATGTGTAGTAAATCCTATACCTTCCTCCAATTATCCCACACCCGCCAAACGACCAGCGTATTCAGTGTTGAATACAGCTAAAATTCAGCTCACGTTTAACAGTACGATTCCTTTTTGGAAAGATAGTTTACAAAAATGTGTATCCTTGATTGGCTAAAATTTATTGGTCTTTATTTCGGATAAAAATTAATTTAGTTCCACCCTTTTCTGTTTCTCTTTTATCAATTTCAAATTGAGGAATAGATTTTATTAATGGGGTCAATTTTAAAAATCCATAATTCCTTGGGTCAAAATTGGGTTGCTTTTTTAACACTAGATTTCCCACATCTCCCAAAAATGCCCATCCATTTTCATCTGCCAAATCGTTAATGGTAGCGGCAATTAATTTCAATGTTTCTTTATTTACTTTATCAACAGCAGCCTTGGGCGCAGGTTTGCTTGTTTTTGTTACAGGTGTTTCTGCTTCGCCTGATTCAAATTGCGGAATAATTTCCATGTAAATAAATTTATCGCAGGCAACTATAAATGGGTTGGGTGTTTTCTTTTGCCCAATACCAAATACTTTCATGCCGGCTTCCCTTAACCTTGTAGCAAGTCTTGTAAAATCGCTATCGCTGGATATAATACAAAACCCATCTACTTTACCAGAATATAAAATATCCATCGCATCAATAATCAGTGCACTGTCACTACTGTTTTTGCCGCTCGTATAACTGTACTGCTGAATCGGGGTAATTGCATTTTCCAATAACACATTTTTCCATCCCGAAACAGTAGGCTTTGTCCAGTCGCCGTAAATTCTTTTAAAAGTAGGTGTTCCATATTTGGCAATCTCTTCCATCACCCCTTTTACATTGCTGTAAGGCACATTGTCGGCATCAATTAAAACTGCCAGCCGTATATCTTTTTGAAAATCCATTACACAATGTACTTCTTTTTTATATTTTTTATTTAAGCGATCGTTATCATAAAAATAATACCAGCAATTGTTTTTCATAGCAGCATCGTTGTGTCACAATCCGTTCATCCGTAGTACTACTATTTAGCTTTTATTAAAGCATCGTAAGCCGTATAAAGTATTGCCAAAACGGCTTCATATTTTAACGGCCAGATAAGCCATTTGTATTGTCTATTTTTGCAATAATTATGAATATCTTCAACACTGCCAATCGAATAATAGTTACCTGTAGCAACCGCTTATCGCCTTTTTTGCAACAAGAAGTTGTAGAACTTGGCTTTACACCCGTGCGTACTTTTAAAACAGGAGTAGAATTAACAGGCACTCTGGCAGACTGTATCAAACTAAATTTAAACCTGCGTTGTGCCAGCCAGGTATTATTTTCTATTAAAGAATTTACAGCCAACAACGCTGAGGATTTATATAAAACACTACTCAATTTTGAGTGGGAAGCTATCATTGCGCCGGATGGTTATTTTTCTATCAGCAGCAATGTTGACAATGAAACCATCAACAATTCTTTATACGCCAATGTAAAAGTAAAAGATGCCATTGTTGATCGGTTTAGAAACAGAACCGGTGAACGACCCAATTCGGGCCCTGAACTTGATAAAACAGTGATTCATTTATATTGGAAAGAAGCGATTGCAGAAATTTTTATTGACACTTCCGGCGAAACGTTGTCTAAACATGGCTACAGAAAAATTCCAGGTAAAGCGCCCATGCTGGAAGCATTGGCAGCAGCCACTTTACTGGCAACAAAATGGGATAGAAAATCACCTTTTATTAATCCGATGTGTGGCTCCGCTACAGTTGCCATTGAAGCAGCTTTACTGGCTACCAATCGCAGGCCGGGATTGTATCGTACAAACTATGCTTTTATGCATGTATTGGGTTTTAGTGAAGAAATGTACCAGCAACAACGCCAACGGTTAGACGAAGTAATTAAAGCAGTGCCGGGCTTAATAATTATTGCAACAGATATAAGTGAAGATGCCATCAATATTTCAAAAATAAATGCAGGTGCAGCAGGCGTTGCCAATTTGATAGAATTTGCAACAGGTGATTTTGAAAATACTCGTATTCCGGAAGAACAACCAGGTATTCTTTATTTTAATCCTGAATATGGCGACCGGCTTGGAGTGGCTGCGGACCTTGAAATTACGTATGGACGTATTGGTGATTTTATGAAAAAAAAATGCAAAGGGTACACAGGTTATATTTTTACAGGTAATTTGGAGTTGGCAAAAAAGATTGGTCTAAAACCCAGCCGCCGCATAGAATTTTACACCAGCAAAATTGATTGCCGTTTATTTGAATATGAGTTGTATGCCGGTACAAAAAGAGTAGTTCTCTAAATTTTAAAGTAAAAAGTTCTAAAAATTTAAATGAAATTTAAAATATTGAGCGATTGAACGAGTCGGAAAAAGGCTTTTCTAAGTTCAAAAATGTTTTGCGTTTGATCACCAATAATTGATTGTAGGCAGCACATCGAAAAAAATAACTTTTATCTTGTAAAAAATATTTACATTAAAATATGACTGCGTCCAAGTTATTATCCGGTATTCCATCAGCAAATAAATATGATACAATTCAAATTTTTAGGTTTATTGCCGCTTTAAATATTGATAAAAAATTTAATCCTATTTTGGGTGTAGAGTAGATGCTAAATTTTGAAATGTTTTTTTACTTTATTTATACAATTGCAGGTGTGTTTAGGGTTAATACAATTTTATTATTGAGTTTGGTTTTTCTGCTGTTAGCTATTTTATCTTTTTATAGTAACACTAATTGGCCCGGCATAAGGTTTTATGCGAATCGGATAGTACTGAATTTTCTTTACGGAATTATTGCTGGTCAATTGATTTTAATCGGTAAAAAAATGACCTGTTTTTTTAAGAAGTTTTATTGAGATAATTGAGTACGGTAATAAACGGTTATCTCCTTCATTTAATTTTATTAGCAAGTCAAAGTTTGTAATACCAGTTTCATAGCAATGGAAGATTCATCTTCGATAAAACAACATTTGCTATTCCTTTTTATAGCTTCTTTTATAATGGCCGCAACGACGATAAATAATTTAAAAAAAATATTGCAGCAAAAAGGCCGTACTAATTAGTACGACCGTTTTGTAATTATTTAATTTAAGAAAATAGAAGAAGTAATCTTTTATAAAATTATGATTTAGTGGGTGAGGAAGGAGTATCGTATGCCCATTTCACTAAAGTTGCACCCCAGGTAAAGCCGCCGCCAAAAGCAGCAAGCAGGATGTTATCGCCTTTATGTAATTTATTTTCCCAATCCCACAAACACAATGGAATGGTACCTGCAGTAGTATTACCATAACGTTCAATATTGATCATAACCTTTTCGCTTGGCAATCCTATTCTATTGGCAGTTGCATCAATAATTCTTTTGTTAGCCTGGTGTGGCACAAGCCATGCAATATCATCACCTGTTAAATTATTGCGTTGCAGTAAGTCGTAAGCTGCATCTGCCATGCTTTTTACAGCTGCTTTAAATACTGGCTGTCCTTCCTGAAAAATATAATGTTCTTTCGCCTGTAGCGTTTCAATTGAAGCTGGCTTTAAAGAACCACCTGCTTTCATGTGTAAATATTTTTTTCCAGCACCATCGGTTTTTAATAAACTATCCAGTACACCAACTCCTTCGGTAGAGGGTTCTAATAAAACTGCACCAGCGCCATCCCCAAAAATAATACAGGTAGTACGATCTGTATAATCAACAATGGCGCTCATTTTATCTGCCCCTACTATTATTATTTTTTTATACCGACCACTTTCAATTAAAGCAGCACCGGTGGTTAATGCAAACAAAAAACCTGAGCAAGCTGCACTTAAGTCAAATCCCCAGGCATTTACTGCACCAATTTTATCGCAAACAATATTGGCTGTTGAAGGAAAGACCAAATCAGGTGTAACGGTGGCGCAAATCATGCAATCAATTTCTATTGGGTCAATACCTCTTTTTTTACATATTTCGAGCACAGCAGGTACTACCATATCAGAAGTTGCTAATCCTTCGCCTTTCAAGATTCTTCTTTCTTCAATACCTGTTCTAGATTTGATCCATTCATCGTTTGTATCAATCATGGTTTCCAATATAGCATTGGTCAATCTATATTCAGGTACAAATCCGCCAACGGAGGTTATTGCTGCTGTAATTTTTTGCATATCGTTTAAAGGTTTATGTGCTCAGTTCAATTTTTTACCGGAAGTGGGTAAAAATACATTAAAAATTGGTAGTAGTAATTTGGTAACCTAAGCATCTTTTCTTCTTTTAATACAAGTATAATTTAAAATGCACGGTTTTGCCACATGAAATATCTGTATTTTTGTGACAGACTTAAATAGTATTATGTACGCATATTTAGAAGGGAAATTTACATTAAAAAATCCTGCACAGGTTTATGTGGACATAATTGGTGTGGGGTACGAATTAAATATTAGTCTTAATACCTATGCACATATTCAAAATCTTGAACAGGGTAAATTATATACTTACCTTCAAATAAAAGAAGATGGACATACACTTTATGGTTTTTTTGATAAGGGAGAAAAGGAAATGTTTATTCAACTGATCAGCGTATCCGGAGTAGGTGCAGCAACCGCAAGGATGATGCTGTCTCATTTAAAACCAGAAGAAGTAAGTAAGGCAATTGTGCAAAACAATGTAAAGTTGCTGGAAAGTGTAAAAGGTATTGGCAAAAAAACTGCAGAAAGATTGGTATTGGAACTAAGGGATAAAGTAAATAAAGCTGCAAATGACCTAACAATACCAGCCACCGCAGGCAATAGATTGCAGCAGGATGCGTTAAATGCATTGGTTTCTCTGGGGATTTCACGTCCGCAAGCTGAAACTGCCATTCAAAAAATAAATCACGTCGATACTGACATAACCAATTTAGAAGAATTAATAAAAAAAGCCCTAAAAGCCATTTGATAGAATTTTACTTTAATTGATTTACCGGATGTTTTTCAAAAGAAAATTATTACCAAGAGTAATTGGCTTTGGTTTAGGGCAAATTGTGGTTTTTATTTTTATTTCCCTATCTATTACTGCTCAAAATAATACTGCTAGCAAGCGTTCCGCATTTGCAGGTGATACAACTCTGCCTAAAGGACTGCCTTATCCGATACACGATAATCGGGGTGATTTTTTGAGTAGTGGTAAAAGAAATACCTACGATTTTAATAAACCTTCCAACATTACGGATTCTGTTGCCTACGATTTTAATACCCGTTTGTATACTTTGTATGAAAAGATAGGTAACAAATATTATCGTACCCCAACAACTTACACGTTTGAAGAATACTGGCAAATGCGTGACAGGCAATCAGAAATAGATTATTTTAAGAAGAGAGCTAACACAATGAATTTACTCAATCGTAAATTAACCAAGCCAAAACTATCCCTGTACGATAATCTTTTTAACCGTTTATTTGGTAATGGAAAAATAGAAATCAGCCCACAGGGAAATGTGGATATTACGGCGGGTTACCAGGGACAAAATATTAAAAATCCTACTTTACCTGAAAGAGCCAGAAAGAACGGAGGTTTTGATTTTAACATGAATGCTCAGGTAAATGTAAATGCCAATATTGGTGACAAATTAAAATTTCCCATCAATTACAATACACTCGCCAACTTTGGCCAGGATAATCAGTTGAAATTAGATTACTCAGGTGTGGATGATGAAATTATCAAACGTATTGAAGCGGGTTCTGTTCAGTTTACATCAAGAAGTACATTTATTCCCGGATCACAGCAATTGTTTGGTTTAAAAACGCAATTGCAGTTTGGAAAATTAAATGTAACTACTGTACTTGCTTATCAAAAGTCAACAAGGCAAACGGCCAATTTACAGGGAGGTGCTTCTTCTCAGATAATTGATCTTAAAGCGGATGAATATGAAGAAAATCGCCACTTTTTATTGGGGCAATATTTTAAAGACAATTACAATACGGTGATGGCTAAATTGCCCGCTGTTACTACACCTGTACAAATACTTCGGTTAGAAGTTTGGGTTACCAATAAAAACGGTAGCACCACAAACACAAGAGATATTGTAGGGTTAATGGATCTTGGAGAAAAAAATCCATTTCTTGCTCCGCCAACAGTCAATGTGCTAAGCAATTTTGCTCCACCAGCTAATGGCACCAATGACTTGTATAGTAAAATAATTACCAATTCATCTAACAGAAACTCTGCACTGGTAGTTAGTAATTTACAAGCGTTGGGACTTGCACCTGTGCAGGATTTTGAAAAAATATTTGCCCGTAAACTAGATTCTACCCAATATATTTTTAATAGACAGGTTGGTTACATTTCATTGGGGCAACCACTGCAGCCAGACGAGGTATTAGCAGTAGCGTATCAATATTCATATAACGGAAAAATTTATCAGGTGGGTGAATTCTCTCAAGATCTTCCGCCGGATAGTACTGCTGCCACACAAAAAGTTTTATTTCTTAAATTACTAAAAGCTACTTCACAACGTACTAAATTACCAATCTGGCAATTGATGATGAAGAACGTTTATTCTGTTGGCTACGGTTCGTTAACTTCTACCGATTTTAAATTGAACTTGTTATATCAGGAGCCGAGTTTGGGTTGGAAAAGGTATGTTCCTTTCGGTGATAAAAATCAGGGAACTCCTATATTAACTCTAGTAAATTTAGACAGGCTAAATAACAATATGGATCCTCAACCAGATGGGGTATTTGATTATGTAGAAGGATTTACCGTTTTATCTCAATATAGCAGGATTGTTTTTCCGGTATTGCAGCCATTTGGCCGAGATCTTGCATCGCAGATTTACAATGTAGTGCCGTCAACAGCCAAAGACACTTTATATTATGCACTCTATGATTCCATAAAAGCAGTAGCGCAGCAATTTCCAAACCTTAATCGCTTTGTGTTAAAAGGCTCTGCCCGTTCTTCAGGATCATCCGATATAAGTATAGGGTACAATATTCCCAAGGGAAGCGTAACAGTAACTGCTGGTGGACAAAGATTAATTGAAGGTGCCGATTACGATATTAATTACGATTTGGGTACCATTAAGGTAACTAACCAGGCAATACTAAATGCAGGATTACCGGTTCAGGTAAACTTTGAAAATAATGCTGGTTTTGGCATGCAGCAAAAAGGTTATGTTGGTTTAAGGCTGGATTATCTTGCCAAAAATACGTTGAAAGAACAGCTTGCCATAGGTGGTACAATGGTGCGTTTAAGTGAACGTCCGTTTTTTACTAAAAATAATATTGGTGAAGATCCTATCAAAAATACCATGTATGGCCTGGATGTTAATTATCGTAGGGATGTGCCAAGACTAACTAAATTATTAGACAAGCTTCCATTCTATTCAACTACGGTTCCATCTAGAATTAATTTTTATGCTGAGGGAGCTTATTTGCAACCCGGGCATGCCTCACAAATTGGTAAGGGTACGGCTGGCACTGTGTATATTGATGATTTTGAAGGAAGCAAATCAGGTATTGATCTTCGGTTTCCTGCTATCAGCTGGAGCTTGGCTTCTACTCCGCAAGGTGCCACCGACGAAGCAGGTAATGCAATACTCAAAGAAGGGTCGTTAAATAATAATCTTGATTATGGTAAAAATAGGGCCAAGATAGCATGGTATCAAATTGAGCCAGCGCTGCAATTATACAAAGGAGCCAATAATCCTTTGGGAGCTGATAGAGAAGAATTGAGCGATCCCAGGGTTCGTCTTGTAAGCCAAAGTGAAATATTTCCGCAAAGAACAACAGATTATGGTCAGAACCAATTAACTACATTTGACCTTGCTTATTATCCTGATCAAAAAGGGCCTTATAATTTTGATGCGTCCTCAGCAAGTATTGATGCCAATAACAGATTAAAAAATCCTGCGCAAAGATGGGGAGGTTTAATGCGCAATATTGACCAGACTGATTTTGAAACAGCCAATGTGGAGTTTATAGAATTTTGGGTTCAGGATCCATTTATTAAAACGCCAGTTTCGCCAACAGCAGGGGGTAAATTATATTTTAATCTGGGTAATATTTCGGAAGATGTTTTAAAAGATGGAAGAAGATTTTACGAGAATGGATTGCCCACACCTAATGCACCTGCTCAGTTGGATACAACTACCGTTTGGGGGGCTGCACCTTTAAATCCTATTCAGGTAACAAATGCGTTTAGCAACGATCCAACAGAAAGACAATACCAGGATGTGGGTTTTGACGGATTAGATGATGCTGCCGAAAAAATAAAAAGAGCTCCTTATCTTGCTGCATTAGGTCCGATACTTAACAATGCCGCTTTGCAACAAGTTACCGCCGATCCTTCACTGGATGATTACATACATTACAGGGATGCCGGATTTGCCAACACGGATGGAATTTTAAAAAGGTACAAAAATTTTAATAACCCACAGGGTAATTCAAAAATAAATGATGGCGCTGCATTTTCTTCTGCTGCAACTTTATACCCGGATGCAGAAGATTTAAATAAGGACAATACGATGAATGAATCGGAGGAATATTTTCAATATGTAGTGGACATAAAGCCTCAAACGGATCCCAACATGCAAATAGGAGTTAATTATATTGTTGATAAAAAAGCAGTTGCTGTAAAATTGGTGAATGGCAATACACGTACCGAAACCTGGTACCAGTACCGTATACCAATAGGATCTTATAACAGAAAGATTGGGAATATTCCGGATTTTAAATCTATCCGTTTTATTAGAATGTTTCTTACAGGTTTTTCTGATTCCGTTGTTATGCGTTTTGGTAAACTTGAACTAACCAGAAATATCTGGCGCAGGTTTCAAAATAAAATCGATTCCTCCGGTATTTATTCACCCATTACAAGCAGTGCAGATTTTAACGTGGGGGCAGTAAATATTGAAGAAAATGATAAGCGCTCTCCGTTGCCTTATAGAACACCAAAAGAGATTCAACGTCAGCAGACGCAGAGTAATAATGGTGTAAATCTTTTGCAAAATGAACAAAGTATGACCTTGCAGTTTTGCGCCCTTGGTAAAAATGATACACGAGGCGTATTTCAAACTTTTGCCAACAGGGATATACGTCAATATGGTAATTTAAGTATGTTCATTCACGCTGAAAATACAGTTAAATCACCTAACGGAATTAAAGACAGGGATTTAAATGCAGTTATAAGAATAGGTACTGATTTTGTTAGCAATTATTACGAAATAAAAATTCCGCTTTATCTAACACCACTTTCTGCAAACACGTTAAACCCCAGCACCGATGCTTACAATGATACCTTGTGGCGGGCAATTAATAATTTAAATATCGACTTAACGCTTTTGCCTAAATTAAAACAATTAAGAAATATACAGGGTGTACCAACAGTTATTTTTAGGAGTCGACAGGGTAATGGTCAAACCTATTCTATTTTAGGCGACCCCAACCTGGGAGAATTACGGGGTGTACTAATTGGGGTGGAAAATGTAAACAATCCAAATGCCTGTGGAGAAATCTGGGTAAATGAATTGAGGCTAAGTGCCATTAATGAAAAGGGTGGTTACGCAGCATTGGCTAGGATGGATATGAATATTGCAGACCTAGGTACTATTACCGGATCCATATCTACACACAGCAGTGGATTTGGTACAATTGAACAAAGAGTGGATGAAAGATACAGGGATAACATGACACAGTTTGACATAGCAACCAATTTAGAATTAGGTAAATTATTACCAAAAAAGGCAGCCATTTCAATACCGGTTTTTGCCAGCTATTCGCAAACAGTAAGCAAGCCGCTGTATGATCCATACGATTTGGATATTAAATTAAAAGATAAGCTCTCTGTATCGCCGGCCAATAAGCGGGATTCTATTAACAATGCAGCGATAGATTTTACCAGCACAAAAACTGTCAATTTTACCAACGTTAGAAAAAATAGAATAGGAAATAAAAAGCCTAAAATTTATGATATTGAAAATGTGGATGTCAGCTATTCCTATATCAATATACAAGCGCACAATCCGTTGATTGAAAATAATGAAGTTACCAGACACAGGGGTGGTTTAGGGTATAATTTTGTGCCCAAGCCAAAGTATATAGAGCCATTCAAAAAACTGAAATTCTTTACTAAACGAAAAACACATTGGTTCGATCTGGTGAAAGATATTAATGTTAATCCTATCCCATCACAGCTAAGTTTTAGGGCAGATATTCAGCGCCAGTTTGGTGCCATCAGGCCACGCAGTGTAGGTTCCGATAAATATAAAATTCCCGAAACTTATGATAAATATTTTACGTTTCAGCGGGATTATATTGTACGTTGGGCATTAAGCCGTTCCATTAATTTTGATTTTAATGCCACTAATAATTCCCGTATTGATGAACCTTTTGGACGCATAGATAGCAAACAAAAGAAAGATACGGTATTGAAAAACTTATTAAGGGGAGGAAGAAATACACTTTATAACCATACGGCTAATATGTCGTACACTTTGCCTACAGCTAAATTTCCTTTAATTGACTGGACAACTATCAACCTAAAATACCAGGCTACTTATCGTTGGATAGGTGCTTCCCGCCTGGCTGTTGAATTGGGTAACATTTTAGAAAACTCACAAACAAAAGAAGCAACAGCACAATTTGATTTAACGAGATTATACAATAAATCTAAATTTTTTAAAGTAATTGATCAGCCTAAAACAGAGATAACAAAAAATGCTACAACCACCAGAATAGATACTATCTATAAATATGTTACAAAGAATGGTGTAAAAGTGAAGAAGATAAAACGTATAAAAACTGTAAAAGTTAAGGATCCCAATGCAATGCCTTCGGTAGGTGATATTGGTAGGGTGTTTGGTAAGCTCGTCAGCAGTTTAAAACAGGTAAATGTTTCGGTTTCTGAAAATGCCAATACCCGCTTGCCTGGTTATATGGATAGTACACAATCTATTGGGCGTAACTGGCGAAGTATGCAACCTGATTTTGGTTTTATTTCTGGCACACAGCCTGATGTGAATTGGCTTAACAATGCAGCCAGAAAAGGACTCATAACTAAGGATAGTAATTTTAGTACTATTTTTCAACAATCATTTGATCAACGGGTACTTTTAACTGCCCAGATAGAACCAATAAGGGACCTTGCAATTTCATTAAATTTAAATAAAACGTTTAATAAAAACTATTCTGAATTGTTTAAGGATACTACAGGTACCGGTAATAATTTTGGTCATTTAAGTCCGTATGCAGGCGGTAGTTTCGATATTAGTTATATCTCTTACAAAACCTTGTTCGGCAAATTTGACCCCAATAGAATTTCGGCGACTTTTCAAAAATTCCAGGATTATCGCCGGGTTATTTCTCAACGCCTGGGCACTGCAAATAAATATAATACTGGTATTCCTGCAGATGCTGATGGATATGCACACGGTTACAACCGTTATGCTACTGATGTATTGATACCTGCATTTATAGCTGCCTACACAGGCAAAGATCCCAAGTTGATTGCGTTGATAGACCAAACCAACCCCAACATTAAAACCAATCCATACAAGGGGTATATACCAAGGCCAAACTGGAAACTTGATTACACGGGATTAAGCCGTGTTAAAGGGCTCGAAAAGATATTTACTAATATCACTATTTCGCATGCATACAATGGCAGCCTTAGTATGAATGGATTTACTTCTGCCTTATTTTATGCAGATACATCCCGTTATGGATATCCTTCTTTTTACGATACGATTTCTAAGAATTATATTCCTTACTTTTTAGTGCCTAATATCACCATTACAGAACAGTTTGCACCATTGGTAGGTATCGATGTAATGTTTACAAACCAGTTGCAGTTTAAGATTGACTATACCAAGCAACGTACTTTAAGTTTAAGTCTTATAGATTTTCAGTTGAGTGAAACCCGGTCAACAGAATTTGCTATTGGAGCAGGTTATCGAAAACGTGGATTGAAATTATTTGGGGGTTTAAAATTGCCTAAATTTTTAAGTAAAGCCGGATCTGGTAAATTAGACAATGAAATTAATTTTCGGTTTGATATGAAAATACGGGATAATGTTACAGTCAATAATCGATTAGATCAGCTAGCAACATTGCCCACAGGCGGCAGTAAAGAAATAACCATTAGCCCAACAATTGATTACTACCTCAACAGCCGGATAAATTTAAAATTCTATTTTGATCAGCGTCGTATAATACCATACATATCTTCCAGTGCACCCATTACCAATACCAGGGCAGGGGTACAAATACGGGTCTCACTGGCACAGTAATCTTACAATCTGTTTTATATCCAATCCTCACTGTGAAGTGGAGATTTTTGTTATAGAATGGTTTTGCTTACAGGTATTTTTGTCCAGGCATTTGTATTACATAGCAGCATCGTTGCATCGCCCTCTTTTACTTTTGTGCAGCAATGAACAAGCAGTATTTAATGCATCACCAGATTCTAAGAAAGCTGTTGTGGAAAAATGAGCTAATAAGCCCGCAGGTGAAAAATTATTATAAATATATATGCGGAACCTAAATATATTTTGCACAATTTAAACTTACTCCCCAAGATATTAAACTGAGCCGTTTATTCCGCCTGTCAACGCTCCAACAGCAGCCTGGTCACAAACCTGTAACTTAAAGATTCAACTGCAAAGCAGTTAAATCTTTAAGTTACAGGCAATACAGAAATGTCAGTTCCGCTCAAAAGAAGAAATGGCAGGATAGTCTCTACTCCTTTATTAAAAAATACAAAATTGCCATTAAGTGTTACCGGATAACTTTAATGTAAAATCTGGGTTTATAGCTGGACAATATTAAATTATCACAAGCGGTCGTAAATATGGCAGGTAGCTCCCTTAATTTAAAGCCTTTAAATCTTATTTTGCAAAAATGTAAATGAAACAAATTATCTAAAAACAAAACACCCTTCTTTTGGAAGGGCGTTTTAATAAACCAAACACAAATTATTTTACTTTTTAACTTTTTTTAGCAGCATCACATAACCAGATAAATTTTTCTTATTTTTATTAACCTGTACAGGTTTCATCATATGGTATTCTGATAATTTTGGGATATAGGAATAGCTGATTACATTCCCATCTACATCACCCCATTGTTTTTTCTCATAAACAACTTGCTTTTCTTCCCAATCATACATTCTTACTTCATATAATTTTGATGTCATCTCTCCAATAAAAACAAATTGGTACCAACTACCTTCCGTTAATGGAACAATAACGGGCATTTCGTATTCGCTTTCCATTTTTATGACAGCTTCTTTTAAAACAACAAAACCTTGTTCAATAAGTTCTTGTTTTACACTATCGGCCTGGTGTAAAATAGAAGGGTCAGCGCCAGCAGATCTTGTGGTAACATTTTGAGAAACGGTTACTTTTCCAAGAAAAAGTACCAAAAGTAGTAGTAGTATTAATTTAAAGTTTTTCATTGTTTTCATGTGAGGTAAGGTAGATATTGGGTAAACTTGTTAATAAAATAGGCGTTTATAAACCTCCCTAAATTGTATTCTGGGGTTATAAATTAACTCATTAAATTATAAGTAAAACTACTAACGAAATTTTATAGAAAATGTTATTTAACAACAAATAATAAATTAAATTTAAAGCTATTGGGTGTTTTTGTGAAAATAATAAGCGCCTGCCTGTTGAGTACAAGTTATTATCAAATCGTTAATACAAACATGACTTGGTAATTGTGCACAATAAAAAATAGTATCGGCAATATCTTCAGGTTTTAAGGGTACTATTCCTTCGTAAGTAGATGCTGCTTTATTTTCATTGCCTTTAAACCGTACAAGGGCAAATTCGGTTTCAACAGCTCCCGGATGTATACCTGTAACCTTGATATTGTATTTCAACAGATCAATGCGCATGGCTTTATTGATTGCATCTACTGCAAATTTACTTGCACAATAAACGTTTCCTTTTTCATATACTTCTTTTCCTGCTATTGAACCCATATTGATGATGTGACCTTTTTTTTGAGCTATCATTAGTGGAACAATTGCTTTGCTTACATATAACAATCCATGTACATTGGTATTTAACATAGTTTCCCAATCATCCATATCTGCGTTTTCGAACGAATCTCTTCCTGCGGCGAGCCCGGCATTGTTTATTAAAATGTCAATCTTTTGCCATTCTACTGGTAAATTGGCAAAAGTATTTTCTACCGTTTTTCTATCCTGCACATCAAATTGTAAAACCAATACGTTTACCTGGTAGTCAGTTTCAATGGTTGTTTTTAATAATTGTAACCTATCAATTCTTCTTCCTGTTACAATTAAGTTGTATCCGGCTGCAGCAAATTTTTTTGCGCAGGCTTCTCCAATGCCAGCAGTAGCACCTGTTATCAACACAATTTTATTCATAGCCAAAATTAATATAGTTAATCTGTAAATTACCGGGAATCAAATAAACCAATGCTCTAAGTATAAAATTTAATTTACTTATCTTAATAATACGGCATAGCCTTTCCTAACAATTATTTCACCCTTAAAAGTTGTTCCTTCTGCCATCCACACATACGTGCCAGGATCTTGTGGATTACCATTAAAAGTTCCATCCCAACCTTTACCTTTTTGACTTGTATAAAATAATAATTTGCCCCAACGGTTAAATACCCTGAAATATTTGAGTAATTTCATACCCAGTAAAATCGGTTTTAAAATTTCATTGTTATTGTCGTTGTTGGGCGAAAATGCTGATGGCACATAAAAACTTGGAGGTACTTTATAAAGCTTTATATTAATGGTATCGCTAGCCTGACAGCCGGCAGCACTTGTTACCAGTAAATGGTAGGTAATATTATCTTCTGGTAATGCTACAGGATTGGATATGGCAGCGTTGCTGAGCCAGGTAGCAGGTTGCCATAAATAAGTACTTCCTCCGGTACCATTTAATAATATTGGTTCACCAAGTATGGCAGTTGTGTCAGCTGGTCCAGCGTTGGCAATTACCAAAGGATCTACAAATAAAACAACTGTGTCAAATGCAGGTTTTAGGCAACCAACCACATCCCGAACTGCTACAATATATTGCGTTGTTACAGTTGGGCTAATTGCAAATGGGTTTGCTATATTAGTCGCAGATAAAAAAGTTGCCGGCGACCATTGATAAGAAATTCCTCCGGTTGCTTTTAACTGTGTAGAAAACTTAAAACAAACAGTTGTATCTCTACCTGCATTGGCTGGTGGATAAGGAAGTGTTGTTATTGTAATAGCTGAGGAAGCCCTGCATTTACCTACATTTCCTACCACTTGATAAGTAATTACTGAAACAAGGGGATTGGCAAAAGGTTTTTTTGCTGTATCACTACTTAAATAGGTTGCGGGTGTCCATACATACTGAAGGGCATTACTCGTTGTGTTAAGCAATAATCCATCTGTTCTGCAAATAGTGGTGTCTTTTCCTGCATCAATCGTTACGGATCTTGTTACATCAACAAAAATTGAATCTTTGTTGGAACAGCCAATTGCATCTGTTAGTGTTACAAAGTAGGTTGTTGGAACATCCGGACTTACCAATGGGTTAGGGCTGTTAACATTATTAATATTGTAATTGGGACTCCATACAAAATTGCCGGTATTATTAGTTTTTAGTTGAAGGGTATCAATAAAACAAATTAAAGTATCGTGGGTAAATAAATTAATGTTAGGGCTGTTTGCTATGGTAATAAAATGATTGACGGTATCAATACATCCAAATGTACTGCCTACAATTAATTGTACTTTATAGGTTCCTGTATCAGGATAAATGTAGATAGGATTTTGTGAAATACTTGTGTCAGATAGTACCGCAAGATTACCAAAGTTCCATTGCCATCCTGTAGGTACTCCAAATTTTGCTTTGGTAGTATCCATGAATTGTACGGGAGCTCCTTTACACAGTGGTGCATTGGCAATAAATCCCGGAAAAAAACCAGGATAGACTTTTACAGTAAGTGTCGTTGCATCTGCACAAAGGCCAGCGAGCGAAACTCTTAATTTTAATTTGTACACTCCCGTATCAGTGTATGTATGCGTTGGGGTTGGTGTATTGGAAGTATTTAAGGGTCCCGAAACAGAATCTCCGAAATCCCAGAAATAATCTATCCCCGAAGGATTGATGGCATCATTTTTAAATGAAACATTAAAGCCATCACATGTGGTTGGGATAGGATTTAATAAGGCTCTTGTAGCAGAACAATCCTTAACTTTTATGTGTAACTCTTTCCTTGTTTCTGCAATTCTTACACCTTTTCTGTATTCAGTTACGCAAACGGTTACAGCATATTCTCCAGTATTATAAATTGGAGGTGCAGTGCCACTAATTACACCGGTTTTTGGATTAATGGTCACACTCTTTCCTAAAGGAATTGAACCATCGTACAATGAAAAATAAGGAACAGATGTATAGGGTGGAGTGGCGGCAATTGCGGGTACAGGATTACCCGAGGAACCACCATTAAAAGACGTGCAAAAAGAATAACTAAGTGAATCGCCATCTAAATCAGTTGCAGTAAATGGATAAACAAAAAAACTGTTCTCGCATATAACAGCTGTATCATTTATAGGAAATGTGGGACTATTATTTTTATTTGCATCTGGCACTAAAGGCAAAATGCCAGGAATTTGAATGGTATATGTATTACCAATATTACCTGAATTAACAATATTGTCCATATTCTCAATACGACAACAACGCTGGTAACTTATGGTATAACCATTTGTTGAAGCAGGTAGCTCATAGTTATCCAATACGTAGGTTACTATCTTATAGTAGCATTCTGCCTGGTTGCCTGTAATACATGGATCGTCAAATCGTTTTTCTAATTTGTATTCATCTCTTTTTTGTACAGTAACGTTTGCATACTCAGAGAACGATACACTATTGAATATTGTAAATGGCACCTCAAGGTCTACTTGCCCCCCAGGTGCGTTAGGTATTGCATCTGTTGCATAACAATCTACGTAAATAGTAAGTGATATTTTATATCTTAAGTTGGAAGGATTACTTATGCCCGGACCTAAATACTGATAGGTGAAAAAACCTCCTTTTATGTGACGACTGAAAACAGAGAAACAGCAGAGGAATAGGAATATCGTAAGCAAAATTTTTCTCATTGTAAAATCCGCACATTAATTCAATAGTAAAGTATAAATATAGTTAAAAACGTGCTGTAAGTTGAATTGGTTGGCTGTTAAAATTTATTAACTAAAAAACTGTAAAGGATATTGTTCACCTTGTCTTTTTCTTCGAACATACTCATGTGAGCAGCATGATTTAAAATATTTACGTGTGATTTTGAAGGTAGGTAACATTGTTGCAGACTGCTTTGTAATGGAATTGCCATATCATGCTCACCAATGATGAACAGTACGGGCTTTTCAGATTTTTTTAAAACAGCGGTTCTGTCAGGGCGGCCAATCATTGCTTTGTAATATTGAATTAAGGCAGCGGGCGTAAAATTTTTTCCTTTATCTAGCAATTCGGTTATAACCTCAGGATGATTTTGTGCAAAGACTTTTGTAAACAGGCTGGGTAAAGTTAATTTTAAAAAAGCAGCAGTGCCATTAACGTCAATAAAATCGATTGCTTTGCGCCTAGTTTCTTTTTTTTCTTCATTATCTGCAAAAGCGGAGGAATGAAACAATCCAAAACTGTTTAGATATGCCGGATATTTTTCTGCGATGGCTAAAGTAATGTAACCGCCCATGCTGTGGCCAATAATGGTTAAGCCTTCGGTTCTTTGTTGTGGAAATCGTTGAAATTCCGCATCGATTATTAGTTTTATTATTTCTGCATAAGTTTCAATATTGGCATTTTCTACATAGGCAGATTCGCCACTCCCAGGAATATCGGGAACGATTAAACGAAAATGGGTTTTTAAAAAATCAATCTGTGATTGCCAAACTGTGCCATCTTCACCAAAGCCATGTATCAATACAACTAGTTTTCCTGTACCAGTGACACGATAAACTACAGTAGAATTGTTGTTTGTAATTGAGTAGGATTCCATAATATTATTTTAAAATGCCTGATACCTGCGCATGCTTCTATAAAGTAGTAATAATACAATAGGTAGTAAAGCATTGTTCATTTGTTGAGGTAAAAAAAACCAGCTTAGTAAAACTATTATCATCCCTGTAATGGTAAACGCAAAATATTTTTTTATCCAATTTTTTTTTCTGGTTATAAAAAAAGAAATAATTATATGTATTGGCCACGCCCATATTAAATTGAAATTATTTTTTACCATAGAATGATCAGTAGCAGTCCACATAAAAATAAACAGTATGCCTATAGTACCGGATAAAAAAAACAATAAACCATCAAATCCCTGAAGAAAAGCGATTGCTATTTTATTAGTTGATAAACTTATAATTATTATTGCTAGTAGTAAGATTGAAAAAACAGTCATTGGTGTAAAAAATGTCTGTTTATCCGTGCTTGTTATAATTGGATAAAGATTGGTGCTGCTTACAACCAATTGATTATTTTGATTACTGCTATCTAAAGCCTTCATTAAATTATCGGGTAAAAATTGTGTTTGACTGGTTGTCATAATTGCATCTGTAGGGGCACCTAATAAAAGATCAATAGCAAGTTTACTCCAAGATTTTCCACCTTTATCAAGGTACTCATGGATAGCCTGTCGAAATCTGGTATTTTTTGGCATTACAGGTTTAAGTGCCGGATAATTGGTTTTATATTTTACAATAATATCACGGAGTCTAGTGGTACAATTGTCCAGAAAAAAATCATACTTATAAAATTTATTTGCTTCTTTTGCATTGTTGTATAAAAATTCTTCAAGGGCTATTTTTTCATTAGCCGTTAAATTTAAAATTTGTTCTGTCATTCCTCTGTTGGTAGATTGGTACTCGGTTTTAAAAGAGTCAAAATCTGCAGTTGATACAAAGTATAATAATTTACCCCGAATAAATTTTATGTAAAAACCCGGGTCATCAAAATCAAAAGTACCATAATTAAAAACGATATCTGAACGGCTACTGGTATCAGTTATTCTGATTGCACTATGGCCAAAAATGGAATACAGCTCATCGCCGGGTGTGCAGGTAAGTAATGAAATTCTTATATGGGAGGAGTCCTGCGCAAAAGTATTTGAATTGTAATTGCAACATATTAGAAGTATTAAAAAGCGAAGAATGATTTTTTTTAGTAGTTCTTTTTTTGATCTGGAAAAGAAGGGTGCTGCTGTTTCAAATGTACAATGTATTTTTTTCATGATTATTTTTTGCACTTATAATTACGAATGTACAGGAATATTTTTTTGTTAAAAAGCTACAGCTGCACAAAGGTGTGCAACTGTAGCATATGTTTTTATAAAAGCACTTTCAAAATTAACAAGTGTAGCAAAAAGAAATGCTGCACAAGTGTGCGACGCAACAATTTACCACATGGCTTCTTGGCCCGGGCAAAAATAAAAACCACCAATTTGTGAATGCTTTTAACGGCTATAATTTGGTGCTTCCTTTGTGATGGCAATGTCGTGTGCATGGCTTTCCCGCATACCGGCATTGGTTATTTTTACAAAGGTTGCATTTTGCAACGTCTTAATATTATTGGCTCCGCAGTAGCCCATGCCTGCTCTTAAACCTCCGGTGTATTGGTAAACAATTTCTTTTAAAGAACCTTTAAAGGCAACACGTCCTTCAATGCCTTCGGGTACAAATTTCTTTATATCTGCTTCCACATCCTGAAAATAGCGGTCGCTGCTACCCTGTGACATGGCTCCCAGTGAACCCATACCACGGTATTGTTTAAACCTTCTTCCTTCGTAAATAATTGTTTCTCCGGGGCTTTCTTCGGTGCCTGCAAAAACCTTGCCCATCATTACGCAACTGGCACCTGCGGCCAATGCTTTTACCATATCGCCGGTGTAGCGTATACCACCGTCGCTGATGATGCCTACATTTTTTCCTTTCAAGGCTGCGGCTGCTTCCATTACTGCAGTTATTTGTGGTACGCCTGTACCGGCAACAATACGGGTGGTGCAGATGGAACCCGGGCCTATGCCCACTTTTACGGCAT
>JANXSK010000125.1 GCA_025352695.1 Ferruginibacter sp.
ACATTGTATTTATCATTTTCGGCTACCATATTTTTGAAATGAATACCGGATAATGAAGAAGAAACTGATTCAAATAAAACGGGTTGATGATTGCAGGACGTACAAAAAAACAGCATTGCTGTAAAAATAAATACCGGTAAGCAATTAATATTTTTTTTGAGCCCGGCTGAGAAGCCTTGTGGCACTTCATTGGCGTCGCACATTTGTACATTTTCTTCTTTACTCAACATTTGCAACAGTGGTAAATGAGCACAGCAGCCATTGCCGATAGAAATATGGTCAACAAATATTTTCAAAAATTAAGTTGTCTTTTGTTTCCCTGGTTATTAAAAATTGTCACCGACTTTATATTGGGTGCAATGGTCATGTGCCTGCCGGATTGTGAAAGATACGAACTGCCATAATAAAATTCCTGCCGGTATTGTTTTCCATTTCTTACTGTTACCAGCGCAAACGCATCATCCCGGTTTAGCGAAACCAATTGTTGTTTGGCTTCATTTAAACGGTATAGATGCAGGCTGTCGGAATTGCTGCCCACTGCGTATAAAGAACTACCATCGCTACTGAGCATTTCAACCAACGATTTATTATCCCCAATGATGTTTACAGGTCTTCTGTCAACAGTAAAATTACCTTTGCCATTACCCATTAAAACGATATTGCCCTGTGCATCGTACCGGCCCGTTTGCACTTCGGTTGCATAGGAAT
The DNA here is from genome assembly GCA_025352695.1 of Ferruginibacter sp. Lineage (GTDB taxonomy): Bacteria > Bacteroidota > Bacteroidia > Chitinophagales > Chitinophagaceae > Ferruginibacter. The sequence continues at coordinate 709 of JANXSK010000125.1, forward strand.
TTCCAACACACAAAACATCCAGGTTACCATCTGCATTAAAGTCTTTACAAATCATTCCATACACCGGTGCAAACTGTGCCTGTAAAGGAAGCTGGTGCATCATAAATTTACCGTTGCCTTTGTTTTCGATGTAGGCACTGGCAAAAGTTTGTGCCTTTACTACATAGGCATCGATTATTTCCTGTTCGGTAAAAGCGTCTTTAAAAGTAACCGATGCGTAAGAATTGTAATCTCTAAACCGAGCCCTCATGGGTGTTATCTGTTTATTGATATCATCTCTTGCATGAACAAGATATTCTTTGCCGCCTTCATAGTGGCACATTACCGGATCGATCCTTCCGTTTTTATCATAGTCCTTTGCATAAATACAAACGGGGCCATCAGCACTTGCCTGGTAGGGCCCGTTAAGACCAAGATTGCCGGCTACATAATCTATATCACCATCATTATCAAAATCGCCTGCAACCAAACTGTTCCACCAACCTTGTGAATTATCAATGGTATGTGGGGAGTTGTGTAGAAGTTGGCCTTTTTCATTTTTAATAAAAGTGATTGGCATAAATTCTCCAGCAACAACCAAGTCAATCCAACCATCATTATCAAAATCTGTCCACAAAGCAGATGTAACCATTCCCATGTTTCCTTGTTGCGGCAATTGAGCAGCACTTACATCAGTAAACTTTGCAGTGCCATTTGAAAAATCATTTCTCAATAAAAAACTTTTTGGAGAAATTGGATATTCGCCGGGGCTTACCCGTCCGCAAACAAATAAATCAAGGTCACCGTCTTTATCATAATCAGCAGCAACAATGCTTGCACCACTGTTATTCATCGCAGGTAATGCACCCACGGACAAAGAAAACTTTCCTTTGCTATCATTAATATAAAGCCTGTCCTGGTAAATTGCGTTCCCTTTTTTCTGAGCAGTGGTGCCGCCGCTTACTACATACAAATCCAAGTCGCCATCTTTATCCGCATCAAAAAATAATGCACCCATATCATCCGCATGCATATCGTGAGCAAGCGGTTGCTGTAAAAATTTACCACTTTTTTGCTGAATAAAAACCGCACCATCAGAACCTGCTGCTGCACCTATAAAGAAATCATCCAAACCATCACCGTTTACATCTCCTGCTGCAAGCCCCGGACCTTCATGTGAGCAGGTGTGCTGCAAAATGGGCTGAGCTTTAAAGTCAATGTAATCATCTTCCTTGTGCAGGAAATTTATTTGCAAAGATGAATCAACCTTCGACAGCAATGACGGTTTTATAATAACGCTAAAAGGTGTTGTAGATAATACTGCATTTTTATAATCCAACACCAAAATTTGGTTCAATGATGGCTTACTTACAAGTTGTGTTTTACCATCAGGCCATAAAACTCTCAAGCTGTCAACAAGCTTATCAGCTAATCCAAAATGAATCATTGCAGGTACGCTTGACAGATATCCCCTTACCGGCGCACAATAACCATACTGCATCATTCCATGCTGCCATAAACTTACTTTGTTTTCAAGCCCATCACGGTTTCCAGCAGGTCCTTTAAATTTTACTTCCATCCATTTTGCGGATGGATTAATTTTGTTTGTCTGGTTTTCATAAATAAAGGCTGGTTCATCAATATTATTCACAACAAGGTCGAGGTCGCCATCGTTATCCAAATCGCCATATGCAGCGCCGTTAGAATAAGAGGGTTTGTCCAAGCCCCAATTTTCGGAAACATTGGAAAAAGTAAGGTCATGATTATTTTTAAAAACATAATTATTTACATAAATGCCGGGGTAATTTTCCAGCATTTTTAATCTTTCCTTGCGGTTGGCCTCCGGCGTACCCATGAACAAAGCACGTTTGCCATACGTCATAAAATCGAGGTTGGTTATATCCGTTTTATAACCGTTGGCAATAAATAAATCTTTCCAGCCATCATTATCAAAATCAGCTAACAAAGGGCCCCAGCTCCATTCAGTAGCATTAATACCCGATACCTGTGCAATTTCACTAAAGGTTCCGTCGCCATTATTTAACTGCAACGTATTACGAACATATTGTGGGGCATAACCCAAATTTAATGCATTATTAAATTCGTCATAACGGTTGCCGCCAATTGTAAGTTTCCATCTTTTATTATCCGGTGGAAGCATATCCACCGTTACAATATCATCATTGCCATCATTATTAAAATCTGCCACATCATTGCCCATTGCATTGTAAGTTTGATGCCGCAAATATTCATTTGCTTTATCAGTGAATGTGCCGTCATGATTATTTATCCAAACCAAATCGCTGGTGATAAAATCGTTTGACACGTATATATCAGGCCAGTTATCTTTGTTTATATCACATACAGCTACCCCTAAGCCAAAACCTTCAATATTAATACCAGCTTCTTTGGAAACATCCGTAAATTTCAGGTTACCGTCATTTCGAAAAAGTTTGTTAGTAGTTGACGATGCTTCGACTTTGGACTTCATTTCCCGGGCATTATTTCGATTGTAGTTTACAAAAGAATTACGCACAAGGTACATGTCAAGGTCGCCATCTTTATCATAATCGAAAAAGGCAGCCTGAACGTCGTAACCATCATCATCCAGGCCCATTTTTGCCGCGGATTCAGTAAATGTGTTGTTGCCATTGTTGATGAAAAAATAATTGTGCCTTTTGGAAGCCGGCGTATTTTTGTTTCCTGATTTACAAATATAAAAATCCTGGTAACCATCCTGATTAATATCTACCACAGCAATACCATAACACCAGCCTTCTGTTTTTAACCCGCTTTTTTCAGTAATGTCTTCAAACTTTAAATTGCCTTTGTTAAGGTAAAGCCTTGCAGAAACCATGTTACCTGTAAATAAAATATCCTGCAACCCATCGTTATTAATATCACATAAGGCAACACCGGCACCATTGAACATGTATTCAAAATCCAACACAGTAAGAGAATCAGAATAAGTCAGTTTATTAATAAAATTTACGCCACTCTCAGATGGAACTACTTCTCTAAAAACCGTATTGTGATTTTTACAGGCTGAAACAGAAAAAAGCATTACGGCCAGCCAGGCTATTTTAATTCTTAAACACATAAACATTTTTATTTACCAATTGCATAAAGTGCTTTTACAATCTAAACATTAAAAAGAGATAGTCATCCTTAAGAAGGAAATATTTGTGGAGCAATACATCATTGGTCGGCAGATATTTCCTTCGGAGTAAAAGCAGTTGGAATGAGGCTATTTTAATTTCGAATGGGTCTTATCTTTTAAAATTCGTAAATAATCCGGTATTATTTAAAAGTAACAGGCAGATAAAAATCTGCCTGTTACTTACCAAAAACAATTGCTTACTATTAAAAAAATCATACGTCCAATTCAGTAAATTCTCCTTTTTATGGATTTTGTACCAAGCCCCCCTGGTTTCTGTCAATCTCAGCCTGTGGGAATGGGTATATTTTAGCGCCCCCGATATTCCATCGTATCATATCAAAATACCTGGCAGGCTCAAAACAAAGTTCTTTTTGTTTTTCTTTTTGAAGCTGTCCTAAAGTAACCCCAGATAAGGATGTTAACCCAGCCCTTTGCCTTGTTTTATTTACGCATGCATCTGCAGTTTGATAACCACTTATGCCCATGGGAGCACCACCATTTATCAACGCTTCGGCATGTAATAACAATAATTCAGGATACCTGAAAAAACGTTCATTGTTAAAGGTAACAGCATTTCTATAAAAAGCTGGATCTGTGTTTTTGCTACCCATATATTTTTTTATAGCAAGGCCATTGGATGATTGTGACTTAGCGTCAGGAGGAAGTACCTTAGTAAATACGCCGGGTGTTACACCTGCGCCATCATAGGCAGTATAGTCTTCACCCTCCTCATAATACAAAGCTGCACCCAGCCTTTTGTCAGCCGGCTCTTCATCAAACAACGCTTTCAGTTTTGTGGTGGGTACATACCAGCGTACTCCACCTCCATTTATGCGTGCATTAAAGAACCAAATACGAGCAGTACCTTGGGTAGATTTAAAGTCTTCATTTCCGTTATCGTCCAATATCCAGCTGTTATCGTCGGAATAAGGCCCACCAAACTGCACTTCAAAAACTGATTCTTTACTATTTTCATGTGCAGATGCAAATACATCTTCATAGTCAGGTAATAGATCATACCCCCCATTTTTTTCAACATCCTCAAAAGCAATGACAGCATCATTCCATTTTTTCATCCATACATTTACTTTTCCTTCGTAGGCCCGTGCTGTCCATTTGGTAGCCCGGCCTGTATTGGCAGCGTCCCATGATGTTGGTAAGTCAATAGCCGCAGTCTTAAAATCATCTAAACAAGCTTGCAAAAGAGCTGTAGGATCACTATTTTTATATGTTTGCAGAAGCGATTTGGCTGTTTCTGTTACCAATGGCGCTGTTTTCCACATTTGGGCCGCCAAAAAATAAAAAAAGCCTCTTATGAATTTTGCCTCTGCAACAACGGCTTTCTTTTCGGGTTCTGTAAGATCATTTTTGCCGTTATCAACTGCCTCCAACACAATATTAGCCCTGTTTATACCTTCATACGTTTCAGCATAGACAGTAAAAATAGACCTGTTGTTTGCTCTAAAATTTAGTGCATCTATATCTTGTACATCAGATACGGTATTATTTTGAGAGGTATTAAATTCAGCATCGTCGCTTGCGAGCATACTTACAACCCAAAATGCTCCCCAGCCGTTTTGACCTCCAAATGAAGTGGCACTGTTTATTGCCCATAAATCCTGCATAGAGGAATAAGCAGCAAACAATCCGCCATCAAAATCTGCCTTTTTTGTATAAAAAGTGGCGGTGGTAGTTTTATCTAATGGTGTAAGCTCAAGCTTGTTGCATGATGCTACAAATACTAAAATTCCTATGCCGGTTAGTACCAGCAAAAGTAAAGGCATAAAGATCTTTTTTTTCATATAAAATAATTTATAACTATTATTGGTCAAACATTAAAAATTTACTTGCCATCCTACTTGATACATTCTTGGTTGGGGGGCGTTACCGTTATCATATCCATTTAAAAACTGGTTTTCTCCACCGGCAAAACTTTGCTGCCTGGTAACTTCAGGATCGTATCCTTTGTATTTGGTAAATGTAAAAAGGTTAGACACCCCAACATAGAACCGAGCGTAAGAAATAACTCCATTTGTTACAGCAGCAATTGATTTTATATTATATCCTATTTGCAGGTTCTTTACACGAAGAAATGCAGCATTTTCCAAAAACCGATCATTAAAACCATTGTTGGTATTATACCCGCTAAAAGCACGAGGCATAGTATTGCTTTTATTAGTTGGGGACCACCGGCCTAACACAGTAATACTTTGGTTATCTAATCCGGTCATACTTTCCAGAGATGCACGGGGACCATTGTTAACAGTATATTTTCCGACCCCCTGCATTACAATGGACAAATCGAACAATCTATAATCAGCACCCAAAGTAATTCCATAAAAAAATTGGGGGATAGGGCTTCCTAAATAAGTTCTGTCAGCATCGGTTAATTTTTTATCCCCATCCACATCTACAAATTTTATATCTCCCGCTTTTGCACCAATATATCCTTCTGTAGAAGGCACTTCAGCATCGGTTTGGTAAATACCTTCAGTTTTAAATCCGTAGAAATAACCCAATGCCCTACCCAGTGAAATTCGCTTATCGTTGAGCTGTATATAATCAATCCCATTGGGTAGTTTTGTAAATTTATTTTTTACAAAGGTAAAATTGCCACCCATGTTGTAGCCGAAATCTCCAATTTTACCCCTGTAGTTTGCAGTAAATTCAAAACCTTTGTTGGTTAAAGTTCCTGAGTTTAAATCAGCAAACTGATAAAAACCAGTACTTAATGCTACAGGAACGCTTATTAGCAAATCTTTCGTTGTCCTGCTGAAATAATCAATAGAACCGCTTAGCTTGTAGTTAAACATGGAAAAGTCAAGCCCGATATTTGTTTGAATGGCTGTTTCCCATTTTAAGTCTGGGTTAGCAAACAGCACGGGCGCATAACCTGTAACAATGGATTGACCACTACCAACCACGTATTTTACAAAGCTGCTGAGCGCAGGGAGATAGGAGAAATTGGTACCCGTAAATTGATTTCCAGACTGACCCCATCCAGCTCTGATTTTCAAATCGTTAAATAGTTTTGAATTTTGTAAAAATTTCTCCTGGCTAAGCCTCCATCCAAGGGAGAAAGATGGAAAATAGCCTGTATTATTTGCTTTTGCAAACCTGGACGATTTATCTTCCCTGATGGTAGCTGTTAACAGGTACCGGTCGTTATACGAATAAAATAAGCGAGCCAATTTACCCTGAATATTCCAATGATCAGCAGTTTCCGAAGAACCAAAAGCAACTGATCCACCTGCTAATCCTAAAGGAGGGTTGAACAGGCCATTACCTTGAACCCTTAATCTGCGCAAAAGATAGCTGGTTTGCTCGTACCCTACTAAAGCGGTTATTTTACTTTTACCAAATGTTTTATCGTAGGTAAGCGTATGAGTTAAAGTAAGCGTTGCTTCTTTTGGTTGCTCATTTACTATGAGTGAGGTTCTTGGACTGCTAATACCCGTAAAATCCACCGAGTTCATATAAAATAAGCCGGTTGCTTCATTATAATCAAGGCCCAAACTTGCTTTGTATTTTAATCCCTTTATCGGTTCAATTTCTCCATACAAGTTTGCTAAAATTTTATTACTCATCATTTTGGTGTAGCCTACTTTTGGATCAGCACTCCATAAAAAGTTTTGGGCTGTAGCACCTCCTGTGGTAACTACATTAGCAGGATTATACTCGCCTGAAGCGGTATAGGGTTGAAAAAAAGGCGCATTTCTTGCAGCACTTGATCCTGCATTTGCGAAATCTTCTGATTGTGTCTGTCTTTCAACTCTGCCTAATAACATAGACTCGCCGAATTTAAGATATTTACCCACTTTTACATCTGAAGTGGCTTTTGCTGAGAACCTGGTGAAGTTTTGAGCTAATTGAGTACCCTCCTGTTTTAAATAACCTGCTCCAAAACTATAAGTGGCATTTTGATTTCCACCAGATAGAGTTAGGTTATGAGCGGTTGCAAAGCCAGTTTTATACACCAAATCCTGCCAGTCAACAGTTGGTTTTCCTGCAAAAGCTGAATAATCATTCCCCATTCCATCTTTTTGAAATTTGACAAATTGATCTGTGTTCAACACTTTAAATAATTTATCTTTTGAAACTGTTTGGCTACCTACATAACCATCGTAACTTAACTTGGCAACTCCCACTTTGCCCCGCTTAGTAGTTACTAATATAACTCCGTTATTTGCACGGGCACCATAAATAGCAGTAGCAGAGGCATCTTTTAATACATCAATACTTTCAATATCGCTTGGGTTAATAGCCGCTAAAGGGTTCGATTCGGTTTGACTTCCAGTGTTAACCGTTATCGTAGTTGTATTTGTTGCAACGGGTACCCCATCAATTATCCAAAGCGGTTGGTTATTACCCGCAGTACCAATACCACGTATTCGCACCTCAATAGGAGCACCAGGATCTCCACTACGATTGGTAATATTAACGCCTGCTATACGACCAGTCAAAATCTGATCAGGGCTGGTAAATGGCTTGTTAGCGAAGTCTTTTCTTGAAATAGAGCCGACCGCTCCTGTAAGATCCGCTTTACGTTGTGTGCCATAACCGACCACCACCACTTCACCGAGATTGGATTTTGGGGTTGGCTTTAATTCAACATTTATCAATGTTCTGTTGCCTACTTTTATCTCCTGTGAAATCATGTCTACATAGGAAAAAGACAGCACAGCATTTGCCGATACAGAAATTGAATAAAGTCCTTCTGCATCAGAAGAAACTCCATTGCTTGTTCCCTTCTGTAATAAAGAAACACCAGATAGTGGAACACCATTTTCATCAGTAATTTTTCCGGTAACTGTCTTTTCTGTTTGAGTAGCTACCTGCGCTTCAGCTTTTTTTGTTACTACGCATAGCCCTATGCTTACAATTAGAAACAGCAATAGCTTAGAAATAAGTTTTAAATACATGGCATTTAATTTTGGGTTGTTAGTACAATAGATCACTCTAAAATTTTAAGTTTCACATTATTGATATTGCTTACCAATTTATAAGCATACACTTCAGTACTTTATAAATCAGTTTAACTAAATAACTTGTTTTACATTAAATATTAAATAGGGATGGGATATTTTTGGCCTTACATTTATAAAAAATTAAAGTCATTTGATAGCAAGCATAAATCATTGTATAACTATTATCAAGGCTACTTTAACAAGACTTCCGGTTCGCAAAAATCATTGTGTGCAGATATTTCAAATGGGAAATATTATAACTCAAAACAGTAACTTCAGACATAACCAAAATACACAATAATAAAATAAAAAAAACAATCAAACGATTGCATGATTTTTTTAAAAGAAACACAACCGTTTGTTTTGGATAGAAAAAAATTATTTAATTTAAAAGAGAAATAAAAAAGAATTTTTAATACTATGTGTAACCCATATAGGCCATGTTACCAAAATTTTATAAAATTTACATGTCGGTATCTGTAAATGGAAAGCAAGTTTTTACATTCAATATTTAAGGTGAATAAAATCTGGTGTTGAGAAAATATCGGCCCATTTATAAAATTCAGTCGGCATTTTTCACCTTCAGGCCAGTAGAAATAGGGATACAAAAATTTACATTGCTACCACTTATTCCGACTGTAGATCATTATTATTAATTAGAGGAAACGGTAGCTGTATTAATATTGATTATTTAGACACCGCTGAAACAAAAAAGCCTTGATAGCAATTGCTGTCAAGGCTTTAAAAATTGATCAGTACTCGGGAACGGAATTGAACCGTCACTCGCCTTACAGCGAACAGGATTTTAAGTCCTGCGTGTCTACCAGTTCCACCACCCGAGTGACACTAACCAACTCATAAAGAGCCAGTGTATGAAAAAAAAAGCAGATAACAAAAGCTATCTGCCTGTATTTTCGAGCGGAAGACCGGGCTCGAACCGGCCACCTCGACCTTGGCAAGGTCGCGCTCTACCAAATGAGCTACTTCCGCTTTTTTGAAGCATTTGCTTCAATATTAAAAGAACTGTTATTATTTTTTGGACTGCAAAAATAAGGGTTGTAATCCATCTACAAAATTTTTATTTGTACTTAGGGTTGTACAAGGTATTTTCCGGTACGGCAACCTCAGGTTTTCCTTTATACCGATGTGTATAAAGACCATAACATCCACCTAAAATTAAAGCCACTACCATAAATATCTGGCAATACCAAAGAAAGCGTGATGAGGAGACCCAATTGTGGGCAAAATCTTTATGTGAATTGTCTATTATCTCTTGTTCCATTATATTTATTTTGCGACAGCAAAAATAAGGCTTGTGTTTCAAAAAAAATTATTTGTTGCTAATAATTTCGGAAAACTTTGTTTTCCTTTTTATAAAATATTGCCAAACGATGGAACCGTTATACCATCCGTTAACCTTTCCCTTTTTTGAAATCGGAAAAACAGATTGTTTTTTATCAATGATTACCCATTTAATAAAATAAAAATGTGCTTTTGCAATAGCAAAATAACAATCACGGTTACCAGCAAATAATTCTTTATAAGCAGCAATTACATCTAGCACAACTCTACAAGGAATTTTCCATAAGGCAGCAGTTAATGAAGAATTTTTTGCCAACATCACCAGGTTATTTCTGAAGTTAAGAAAATCTTTTTGGCGATTGCCCTTTGGTAGCGTTCCTCCCCCGAGATGGTATACCACTGATGCAGGCTGAACATATACTTTATACCCAGCCAGCTGCAGCCGCCAGCAAAAATCAATTTCTTCCTGATGAGCAAAAAAATATTCATCCAAGCCACCCAACACATGGTACATATCTGCCCTTACAAACAAAGCTGCGCCACTTGCCCAAAAGCAGGCCTGCGCCTGGTTGTACTGTCCGCTATCTTCCTCTAAAACCTCAAATACCCTTCCCCTGGCAAACGGATAACCAAATTTATCTAACCAGCCACCACAGGCACCGGCATATTCAAACTGCTGCTTTGCACCATAATTCAACAACTTTGGTTGACAAGCTCCAATAGAAGCATTATTTTCCATTAAATCAATAACCGGTTCTATCCAACCGGGCGTAACTTCTACATCGCTATTTAATAAAATATAATAATCAGCATTTACCTGTTGCAATGCGGTATTGTATCCTTTTGCAAACCCAAGATTATCCAGGTTGTAAATAATTTCTATCTGGGGATAATGTTGTCGTAAAAAATTAATTGAATTATCGTTTGAGGCATTATCAGCAACAATAATTCTTTTATTGGCGTAGGTAGATGCCATTACAGAAGGAAGAAATTTTTCTAAAAAATGTTGCCCGTTCCAATTTAATATAACAATGGCAACAGCCGCCGATTCGTTACTACCGCCACCGAAACTTATATCATCTTCCGTTAACGGCTTTGGCCTTTTAAAATTTTCTTTCATCAGTTAAATAGCTGTACCTCTTTTTATTATTTTTTAGAATATCCATTTAAAAAATAAATTATTATCAATATATACATTCATCTTTCTGCTTAACGATTTTTACAAACTTACTTCTTTTTAGATGTTGCATTTCTATATTTTATAATTTCTACCTGTTATTTTATATTTACAAATGCTTACACAATTTTTTAACTGGCGTACTGGTCTTGCAGTGATTGCTATTGCCATTGTAACCGGTACTATTTTTTATAGCAATTTTATGGCGAAAAAAATTGCTATGGAAGAACGACAAAAAATTGAACAGTGGGTTGAAGCGGTAAAAGACATCAGTAATCCGAATGTTTCGCCTACCAACTTATCAAGTAAAATTTTAGTAGAAAACAATAAGGATATTCCCATGCTTGCTGTTAATGAAAGAGACAGTATTTTTGAAAGTAATAACCTCGATTCTGTCAGAATAAAAAAAGAACCCCAGTATCTTGCAAATAAATTAAAGGAATTTAAAAGACTTCACCCGCCAATTAATTGGATAAATCCTGTAGATACCCTTCAAACAAATAGTTTATATTATGGCGAATCCTCGTTACTTAAAGAAGTGCGGTATTACCCGCTGATACAGCTTTTTATTGTAGCACTTTTTATTGTCATCACCTTACTTGCAATTACTACCCGCAATAAATCAACACAAAATCAGGTATGGGCTGGCATGGCAAAAGAAACAGCCCACCAACTAGGTACGCCGCTCTCCTCTTTACAGGGTTGGGTAGAGTTATTAAAAGACCAGCCAGGCAATGAAAAAATTGCAACAGAAATGTTTAAAGATGTAGACCGTTTAAAATTAGTAAGTGACCGTTTTGGCAAGATTGGAAGTACGCCGCAATTAGAAGAAATGAATGTAATTGAACAAGTAGAAAATATGATAGCATACATCAAAAGACGCTCTCCCGACAAGATTAATTTTGGTATTAATAGTTTTGGGGATGCTGCTATTTATGCAAAAATAAACGCTCCGCTTTTTGACTGGGTAATAGAAAATTTATTAAAAAACGCATTGGATGCAATGGAAGGAAAAGGTGCTATCAACATCACCATTAAAAAAGAAATTACTCAGGTAATAATAGATGTAACGGATACTGGTAAAGGTATCAGCAAACAACATTTATCTAACGTTTTTAAACCAGGCTTTACCACCAAAAAACGTGGATGGGGTTTAGGGTTAAGTTTATCTAAAAGAATAATTGACCAGTACCATAAAGGGGAATTGTTTGTAAAAAACTCTGAAACTGGTAAGGGTACCACTTTTAGAATATTACTAAAAAAATGATCCCGTATTAAACAGGATCATTTTAGTGCGGCAAAGGAGATTCGAACTCCCATGCCCTTACGAGCGTTACCACCTCAAGGTAGTGCGTCTACCAATTTCGCCATCGCCGCAGGAGCTTTGCAAATTAAGGTAAAAAAAATGTACTACACAAATACTATCTTACAACAATTACCTGTTATAGCTGCCATTTAAATTTGCAATAGAATTTTTTAAAGTGTTGCTAGTGTGATAAGTATATGACCCAAAAAAAAAATAAGCAATTTAACCGCTTTATTTTATAGCCGTACCCGTTTTTAAAACCTCTAATTTATTTTATGCATTAAAAAAAACTCTTTCAATTGTCCAGTAGGAGGCTATTAAAGCTATTAATACCGATAGTGGATAAACAATTCCGAGGCGGTACCAGTTTTTGTTACGCAGTGGAATAATAATGCATCCAAATAAAATGGTGATAACAGTAATTTGTCCAACTTCAACACCGGCATTAAAGGCAATTACGGAGGTATAAAACTTACCTGCGGGTAAGCCAATCTCATTAAGTGCACTGGCAAAGCCCATACCATGTATCAGTCCAAAAAGAAATACCAAAAATACCCTCCACGGTTTTAGTTCTGTTAATAACATATTTTCTATTGCTACAAACACAATAGACAATGCAATAATTGGCTCTACTACGGCTCCCGGTGCTACAATAATATTTTTCATACTTAGTGCAAGTGTAATAGAATGTGCTACTGTAAAAGCAGTAGCCTGCCAAAGGATAGTTTTAATATTTGTACTTAATAAACACAATCCTATCACAAACAAAATATGATCTGCTCCTGAAGGAATAATGTGTTTAAACCCGAGGGTAAAATAAAACCAAACCACTTCATTTACCGGAGCATCCTGCAGAGCATAATTAATGCTATGGCCAAGCCCAACTTGTACCATAACCAGTAAGACTGACAGCAGTACAAGTTTTTTTACCGATTTACTTTGTGGCTGATGCATAATAAAAAAAGTAAGTCTATAATTATATTTCTTTGAGTGCTAACTGACTGCTTAATTTTAAATATGCTGGCAAGGGGGCATTGTTTTTAAATGCCTGCTCTAAATATTCTTTTGCTTTTATTTTATCACCGGCCTTTTGAAAAATCAATCCGGCTCTGCAAAGAAGTACCGGGTTTTTACTATTTGTTTTTAAAGCCACTTTCATATAAGGTAGCGCTTTTGCATAATCGCCTTTTTGATAATATACCCATGCAAGCGTTTCATTGGCGTCAATATTTTTGGGACGACGATTGTATTCTGCAAGGGCATGTTCTACTGCTTTATCATAGTTATTGATCTTTAAATAGGCATAAGCCAATTCCCTGTCTGCATAATGGCCTATATTTTCATCAAATGCTGCACCTGTTGCATTTATATTCATTTCATCAATTACGATTTTTGAGGTAGCTGCAGCTTTATCCTTTTGACCAGTTAACTGGTACGCATCTACCAACTCTTCTTTAAATGAAAAATCATTCACCAATGAATCTGCCTGCAGATAATAATTAATGGCTTTATCATACATTTTATTTGACAAAGCTATCCTTGCCATACCAGCCAACGCATATGCATAATTTTTTCTATTATCCAATGCTATGGTATAATTCATTTCTGCACTTTTATTATCGCCAATGTTTTCGTACAAATGCCCTAGTTGTACCCTGCACCATTCTGTACTTTCATCACCTGGTGCACCAGCTTCTACAGCAAGTTTCATGGCTTCTATTGCGCCTGGATAATCGCCATATATTTCACGCAAATAAGAGGCTCTTGCATATGAACGTAAGTCGGGCCTGATTGACATCATTTTTTCTGCATTGGCTACAGCCGAGTCATAATTCCCCATTTCAACATTACCATCTACTAAAATCCCATATACAAAAGCATTGTAAGGATTGATACTTTGTGCTTGTATTGCCGTTGCAAGACCATCTGCAAAATGATGTTGGGACAAGTATAAAAGTGATTTTAGAGTGAGCGCCGAAAAATTTTGCGGATCGGTTTTTAAAACGTTGTTGATGTTTTTCATGGCCGCTTTATCATAGTAAGTATAATTTCCGGTTGCTCTTGCTTCGATTATGAATAAATTGGCAAGCGAAATCTGAGCTTTTAAATCTTTGGGATTTGCCTTTATTGCGTTGGCTAATTTTTGGGCATTTGTTTTAGTACTTTGCCACTCCGGCATTTTTGCCAATACCCCTACTCTATCTAGTAATACGTATTGATTATTGGCATTGTCTTTTTTATTAAATTTAAGTACCACAAAACCTACGGAACTAATAAATAATATTATTAGTATGCCGTATAAAATATTTTTTTTCATGATGGTTGTTTTTAAAAATTAAACCTATTGCGACTCTTACCAGTATTTTATTTTCTTACTTTCTCCAGCCTTTTTTAACAACTGTTGCATTATTAATAACTCAGTTATTTAAAAATATTAAAATTAGAAATGACCGTTTTAATAAATTTTGTATCGAATTTAATACCTGTACCAAACGGATATAAAAGTATAAGAGGGCGATGCAACGATTATCCACATTGCTTTTTAGCCGGGACAAATTTTTTGTATTGATGATTACATAAATAATATTTTTTGAGATAAGAAAGGTAAGTCCACCGTTTTGCAGTGGACTTACCTTCTTGCATTCATTTATAAATGGTTTATCCTTTAACTACCTTAAGATTTTGTTTAGCAATTCCATTCTTACTGATCTGAATGAAATATATACCTTTTGCTAATCCGTTTCCATTCCATGTTTCTGTATAAACACCAGGTTCAAGATTTTTATTTACCAATACTTTGAGCATCTTACCTTCTTGATTATACACTTCTATAGTAATTTTTGCTGCAGCATCTAACTTATATTTAATAGTACCTGTACCTATAATCGGATTGGGTGAAGTGGTTGCAATTACTTCTGGTGCACCAATAGCTAAACCTTCGTAAACTGTTCTATTGTTGCCCATATTTACTTCACCATTCCTTAATGGTACTATGCTGCCGCAGTCGCAAATATGTGTGCCTGCCCAAGGTGTTTGCATATAAGGAAAATGTGCTTTTAACGTGGTGTCATTTTTTTCCACCCCTGTTTTATAACTTAATACTTTCAACAACTGCGGTGTAACCGGGCTTCCGCCAACGGTATAATCATCGTACCACAAACCAATGGCAGCCAATACTACGCCACCAACTGCTTGTAATTCAATTCTGGTTACATCATCTTCCAATCTTCTTCCATTAGGAAAACCATCCATGTTTGGAATATTTTGAATAGTTGTATTTGCATAAGCAGGATCTAGTAAACCAGTTACTGCAGCTTGGATAAGCCCTAATGAACTAAAATCTTTACAATCCCTTGGTGTAGGAGGAACTGCCATATTAAGCCGTAACATATCTCCTCCATTTGGAAGAAAATTATTGATAAACGGTTTGCCTTTTGCAAGTGGATTACCTGCTGGCTTACCTGTAGCCAATTGATAAGGCGCTAAATTAGGTACGCCTGTATGAAAGATAGGCCATAAATCTACCGACCTGGGAGAAGCTTTAGCAGGTAATAATAATCCACCAAAAGCGGCTTCTGCAAGTGCAGTACCTTTTAATGCGACATTTCCTTTTAAGCCATATAACCCATCTTGTCCGTTACCAAAACCAAAAGAACCCAATGATTTTTTTTGTACCCTTAATGGAGCAAACGCTGGAACTGCACCACCAAACTGTGCGTCATCCATGTAAAGTGCCAACTCTGGATTGTAAAAATAATTACCAAAAGTACTAATGGTAGGTAAGTCATCATAAGGAGTAAGCGCATTCCAAAGATCTTTGTAACCTACAGGGATAACAGCTTCATTGGTTAACGGCATTCCCAATCTTGATACTTGAATCCATTTACCATCATTTGAAACGAGCTCGTACTTCTTATCTTTATTAACATCAGCTGCATTGATTTCATTCAATACCCTTATTTTCTGCCTGCTTGCGCTGGCCCAAACACCAATAACATAATTAGGATCCAAGATATTGGTACATTTCTTTACTGATTGATGATCTTTTTGCAGTGTTGAAATATCTATCTGTAAAGCAATAGTAGATACATTTTTACACTTTAATGCATCAACAGATTTACCAGAAGCACGGGGTGCATCTCCTAAATCAAAAATACCACCAAGATCAACAAAAAAAGGATCGTCTACAGGACCACAAAAAACTTTTTCTCCTGTTGAAGAAGTCGTAATAGCCTTATCCATCAATGTATTGTAATCAGGAACATTTAAACCAACCGGTGAACTTATAGAACGTGGGCCAACATTACTTGGTGGCACAATTCCATTATTTACAACAGTTTGAAATGATTTACCTCCATCCATACTTCTTTCCATCATATAGGTAGTTTTTAAGTTTTCCTTACCTAACCTGATATTAAAGAATGTTGTAGGATCTTCATTGGTTCT
This sequence comes from Ferruginibacter sp., assembly GCA_025352695.1. Classification (GTDB taxonomy): domain Bacteria; phylum Bacteroidota; class Bacteroidia; order Chitinophagales; family Chitinophagaceae; genus Ferruginibacter. The sequence continues at coordinate 17,046 of JANXSK010000125.1, forward strand.
TTTAAAAGTAAAACGATAAATAATATCATCGCCTTTTGTAGCAATGTTATTATCTATGTGTATCTCATAACGGATGTTTTCGCCAAAATGGTAGTAGTTTGGGCCACCTTCTGGTAATTGACCCGGTACATAATTGGCAATAATGGTGATTTTATTTGGATCATCCGGACTACGAAAAGCATACACATCTGTGTTGTCTGCCAACGGATCGTCAGCAATCATTGGTGCCTCTCTGTGTGAGGAAGCAAATACTGGTGCAGTTATGTTAATAAACATAACAAACAACAGAAACGCTGCGGAAAATTTTTTCTTCATAATTAATTTTTTTTGTTAATGATTGGAATTGTTGAGAATTTTAACCACAAATAAATGAATGCGGAATGTCTTGGGATATTTGGTAAAACCAAAACTATAGAAAGTACATATTAGTGCTATAAAGCATTGTTCAATACTCTTTACAACATTGGTAACAATCGTATCTCAAAAGGAAGGGGATTAGGTTCAATCGTTATATAACTTTATTAATTACGAAAAGATGTAATGATTGGTTTTAACTTTTTATTAGTATTTTTTTATTAAAGTGAAATGCCAGTATAAAAGAGTGGCCGAAAATCAATTATTAATGAAGTAACCAATGAATTAACCGGGAGTAATGTTAGTAAACCTTAGTTTTGAAATATACCTTTTAAAGATTTTGAGTACTAAAAGTTATGCTATGATAGTGAAAGCTATTTTTAACCGATAATTTTTGGCTTATCACGATTTTTTAGAACCCACTTTAAAAGCATTAATTTGTAAAAAATAAGTAATGGCAAATAATATAAAATGCCCTAATTGCGGGCAGGTGTTTGATGTGGAAAATGTATTGGCGGCAGATATTGAACAAAAATACCAGCAAGCGTATCAGGAAAAATTAAACCAATCTTTAAGTAAAGTTGAAGAAGAGAAAAAAAAATTAGAAACAGACCAATTTCAGTTTGAAGAAAAAAAGAAAAAAGAGAATGAAATATTTGCTCAGAAACTTCAGCAGGAAAAACTGAAATTAGAAACAGAAATTCAGGAGCAAATGAGAAAAAGTATTTCTGCTGATTATGAAAACAAATTAAAGTTGTTGCAAAATAATAATGCAGAGAACGAAGGGAAATTAAAAGAAGCCCGAAAAAACGAACTGGAATTTTTACAAAAAGAGCAACAACTAAAAAATAAGGAAGCCGAACTGGAAATAACCCTACAGAAAAAATTACAGCAAGAAAGGGCTAACCTTACCGAACAAATACGAAGCCAGGAGAATGAAAAAAATTCATTAAAGGAAACCAGCTACCAGTTAAAATTGAAAGAACTTGAATTACAGTTAAATGAACAAAAAAAGTTAGCCGATGAAATGAAACGCAGGGCTGAGCAAAGCTCTATGCAACGGCAGGGCGAAGTGCAGGAGTTGTTGCTTGAATCTATATTAAGAGAAAATTTTCCTTTTGACCTTATTGAAGAAGTGGGCAAAGGTGTGGAAGGTGCAGATTGCATACAGGTAATCCGCAACAACAGCGGCACCATTTGCGGCAAAATTATTTACGAAAGTAAACGTACCAAAACATGGAGCAACAGTTGGCTGGATAAATTAAAAGCAGATATGCGCAGTCGCAATGCAGATGTTGCTATCCTGGTAACACAGGCTTTTCCAAAAGATATGGAGCGCTTTGGTGAAAAAGATGGTATTTGGATCTGTAATTTTACAGAAGTAAATAGTGTTGCCCATTTATTACGTAACGGCATCCTTAAAGTACATGACATACAAAAGAGTGAAGAAAACAAAGGCGACAAAATGCAATTATTGTATAATTATTTAACTGGCATTGAGTTTAAGGGACAAGTGGAGGCTATTGTAGAAGGCTTTATGGCAATGAAACAAAGCATAATGAAAGAGCGAATACAAATGGAAAAAATGTGGAAAGAAAGAGAAAAACAACTGGAAAAAGTATTGATAAGTACCAGTGGAATGTATGGCTCGGTAAAAGGAATTGCAGGTGCTTCTGTTGGTAATATTCCGTTGCTTGATGGCGGTGAAAAGGAGAATTTATTAGACGATTAATTGTGTGCAAGGCCATCTTTAATTCTCTTTTAACATTACATTTTCATACAGTAAAATTTAAGAGCCTGTTGCTTAATAAATGCCACACATTATTTATTAAGCAACTTATCCGACTCTTTTGCAGCACGTAACATTTGCCCGAAATCCATTTTTTTATATAGGGCATTTACAGTCATAGCTATGCGCTTTTCCTTTGTGGCAACTGTCTTTGCACTTTCAATCCACTTGCTGTAATAATTTTGATGTGAGTGAGAAAGTTGCTTAAAATTTAATAGGGCTGCAGGTTAATCTTCCAAACATACTATCAATGTTTTATTTAACAGGTAAGGGGTTTTGTCTATTGCCAACTGAACATTTACTTTAGCGCCCTTTTGTTTGCCGATTCCCTTTCGCATAGTTGCATTCAATGCCATGATAAAAACACCTTCGCCTATTGGAAGCAATGCTACTCCCTTAAAGGAAAACTCATCCAGTTTTTCTTTAACCCGAAATGATTTTTTATTATCTGGAAATAAAGTCTGGGCAACGGCATTCGATACTTTTATATAGCTCCAGCCGGTTTTTTCTCCCTGTAGTCCAAATTTTAATATCGCTGTAGTAAATTTTATCATAGTCAATGCTATAACAAATTTCTGTATTTATTTACCAAACAAAATCACGTTATTTTAACTTTTGTATGCTTAATTTTATTGCATGATAATTAGTGTTAAAAAAATAATACTTCTTTTATTTGTGTTGGCAAATACACCTGCCATTGCACAAAAAAATATTGAAGATTTTAAGGTAGTAGATGAATATGTAAAATCGTTGGGTAAATTGGATACCTTAAACATGGGTACCATCACTTATATTGTAACAAAAAAATTTCAGGATAGTAAAGATAAAGCAAGGGCAATTTTTGACTGGATAGCTTATAACATCAGCTTTGATTGTAAAGCTGCTAAAAAAAATGGCAATGAAAAAAATAATGCAGAGGATATATTAAAATTTAGAAAAGCTACGGCATCTGGGTATGCAGCTTTGTTTCAGGATATGTGCAGCGTGGCAAAAATACGCTGCCTCACCGTAGATGGATATTTTAAAAATAATATAGATCAATTTACAGAAAAGCCTGATGAATTTAACCATACCTGGAATGTTGTTCAACTAGGTGAAAGTTCGGAAACCTGGTTTTATGTTGATCCAACACTGGGCAGCGGCTATACGGATGACAAGGTAACTATTTATACAAAAGACTACAATGATGCATATTTTTTTGCTGACAGAACTATTTTTAATTACCAGCATATGCCTGATAATAAAGCGTGGCTGCTGGGCCCCGGAAGCAAAAGTACCAGCAACTTTTTTTCGATGCCACTCGTTAAAAATGCAGCCTACGAATTTGGCGTAAGCAATTTTTTGCCCAACGATGGTTTCATAAAAATTAATATTAAAAAAGCGGTATCCTTCAGCTTTAAAGCAAGTAATAGTGCAGCAATAGATATTGTGGCACTGGCTATTGGTGAAGATAAAAAGAAGAAAATAAAAACTGTAGACCATACATATAACGGCGGTATGGTAAGATTCAGTTATAAATTTGAAGAAGAAAACAGTTACCCTGTTACCATATTAATTAACAATAAACCAGTGTTGGGTTATTTGGTAGAAGCCAGTGAATAAATCTGCCTCTTTAACAATTCAAAATATAAAATGCACAAAACTTTAAGATTGTTTTTTTTGCTTGCCTCCAACTTTTTATCTCAACCTATCTTCTCTCAGCAACAACCTATTGCAACCTGGAATAAGCAATTTGAAAGTTTAACAACAACTGATTGGTTAATAAAAAATGCTGCTGCCAGCGCAAAGGTGTTTAGCAGCGCAGATAACAAGGATATCATTTTATATAATGGTCTGGTAAAAAGAACCTTTCGTTTACAACCCAACGTGGTATGTACAGATTATAAAAATATGGTTACAGGGCAACAATTATTAAGAGCAGTGATGCCGGAGGCTGTAGTAAATATCAATGGCAAAGAATATAATGTTGGTGGTTTACACGGACAAAAAGAAAAAGCTTACCTGCTGCCTGAGTGGCTGGATACATTTACAAATGGAGAAACTGATTTTCAGTTTAATACTTATACCATTAGCGAATTAAAGCCTTTTGTACAATGGAAAGTTAGTGACTGGTGGGCATCTAATAAAAAGCAAGCCAAAGGGAAAATACTGACGTTTTCTTTTAAAAGCAACCTGCCAGCATTAAAAGATATTTTGATAAAGGTAAATTATGCATTGTATGATAACCTTCCATTAATTGCCAAATGGGTTACCATTGAAAATAAGGGAACAATACCTGTTAAAATAGGAAGGGTAAAAAATGAACTTTTGGCTGTTGTAGAAGAAGAGAGTGCTGTGGTGGGCAGCCCTGATAAAATGAAAAAACAGCAGGGTATTTACATCGAAACAAACTACGCTTTTAACAATTCGATGCGTTACGAAATCAGCGACCAAACCCTGCATTGGAAGATTGACTCCACCTATTCCTCACAGGTTAATTACGATTACAACACGCCGTGCATATTGGAAGTGTATCCTGATAAAGTTTCTGACATTGAATTATTACAAGGATCAACTTTTACCTCTGTGCGAAGTTTCGAATTGCTGATGGATAGTTACGACAGAGAAAGAAGAGGATTGTCGGTTAGGAAAATGTACAGCACCATTGCACCGTGGACAACAGCAAACCCCATCTTTATGCATCTCGTAAGCAAAAATGATGAGGAAGTAAAAAATGCGATTGATCAATGTGCAGCCGCTGGTTACGAAGCCGTGATTTTAAGTTTTGGCAGTCATTTAAATCTGGAAGATTCTTCTGCCAGCAATATTAAAAAGTGGAAAATACTTACTGATTATGCACATAGAAAGCACATTAAAATCGGCGGCTATTCTTTATTCAGTTCCCGTCGCATCAGCGACGAAGATGATGTAATTAGTGCGGTAACAGGTAAACCGGGCGGAGCTTTTTTTGGCAATGCGCCTTGCTTTGGCAGTAAATGGGGCCTTGCGTACCGGGATAAAATAAAATACTTTTTTACACAAACAGGTTTTAATATTTGGGAGAATGACGGTCCTTATCCTGGTGATGTTTGTGCTTCAACAACACATCCCGGACACAAAGGTTTGGATGATAGCCAATGGCGACAAATGGAGATTCAAAAAGAATTATACCGCTGGCTGAATGAGCGTAGCGTTTATATCAATGCCCCCGACTGGTATTTTTTAGATGGAACAAACAAGATTGCTATCGGCTACCGCGAAGTAAATTTTTCGTTGCCAAGAGAAAATCAAAAGTTATTAAACCGCCAGAATATTTTTGATGGCACCTGGGAAAAAACACCCGGTATGAGTTGGGGATTTGTACCATTAACCCGTTACCAGGGTGGCGGTCCCGAAGCAGTGCTGGAGCCACTTTCTGAACACCTAGGCGATTACAAACAATTGATGATGCAATACTATGGTGCCGGTGTGCAAGCCTGTTACCGTGGCCCAAGATTGTACGATACAGATACCACAAAAAAAGTGGTAATCAACGTAATTAACTGGTATAAAAAATACCGGGACATTCTTAATTCCGACATTGTACATTTACGCCGTGCCGATGGCAGAGACTGGGATGGTATATTACATGTTAACCCACAATTAAAAACAAAGGGTTTAATGATGTTGTACAATCCACTGAAAGAAAAAATTACCAGAACCATTAAAATTCCCCTTTACTACACCGGTGCTACTACTACTGTTATGATTAGTGAACAGGGAGGTAAAAAAGTTCAAAAAAAACTTGACAGAAAATATGAAATTGAATTGTCTGTAAGTTTCGGGGCAGAAAGTTATACCTGGTTTGTTATTGAGTAAATGCCTGGAATTGCCAACAATTAAAAAGAGTAATTTTTTCAGTATTTAAATTGAAAACAGTTTAGCAGTATTAATATTGTTCAAAGGCTTTTTGGTGTGCCATTTTTATTTCAT
>JANXSK010000051.1 GCA_025352695.1 Ferruginibacter sp.
AACGCTCAATCTTAAAATGAATTCTGTTTCCACATTAAAAAAAAGAATTTACCAAAAAACAGATACAGCAAATTTTAAAGCACTCATTGATCTTTGTACTTTGTACAAAATAAATTATTAACGGTATTGGGTTTTACAATAATTTGTATGCTAAACATATCGCTATAAACCTAACCCTGCACGTTTAAATTAAAACAGCAATACTACCTGTTCAATTTTTTTATAGGATTAAATAATTAGTTCTTAAATAAAGTCTGGCTGTGGCCTCGAATAAAAAGTGCTAGAAATTTTCAACAGAAGCCGTTAAGAAATCAAGGCTGTTTGAGCCGGGCACAAGCTTAAAATTTTTGAAGTATTGGCGGCGAGTTCCTTGATTTTAGGCTTGTGTTGAAAATTTCAGCCTTTTTATTCGCAGCCTTGATTTTTTTTGTTTCTTTTTTGTATCAAGAAAAAAAAGAAAACAGGGTCTAACTGTTTCATAAGTCTGTTTCTACTTAAAGAATCGCTGAACTAAAACTCGAAATACCCGTCACTGTTTACAAAGTTTATTCTATTCGAATAGTCGCCTCCGCAGCCGGCGGGGCTGCGTAACTGCAACGCCGCTACTTTTGCTTCTTTCAAAAAAATATTGCTGCGCATTTTTTTAAATTCCGGCAAGCCGGAACCGAACCAAAAGAGGCGGCTTATGCAATTACTGTTTTCAACTCGAAGATGAATTGAAAAGTTTTCTTTTTTTTCAAGTCTTAAATATAAGCTATACTATAAAGTTAGCTTTTCAAACGGCCTCGAATAAAAAGTGCTAGAAATTTTCAACATAAGCCGTTAAAAAATCAAGGCTGTTTGAGCCAGCACACCCTACAAAGCATTAAACTCTTCCGGCGAGTTCCTTGATTTTAGGCTTGTGTTGAAAATTTCAGCCTTTTTATTCGCAGCCTTGATTTTTTTTGTTACTTTTTTGTATCAAGACAAAAAAGTAAATAGAGACTACCTACGTATTTTAAGCCATCTAAACAGCAACTAAAACCCTACGCCAAAATATCCTTTACCACCTTCCCCTGCACATCAGTAAGCCTGAAACGACGCCCCTGAAATTTGTAGGTAAATCGCTCATGATCGATGCCCATTATGTTAAGAAGTGTGGCCTGAAAATCATGTACATGCACCGGGTCTTTTACAATGTTGTAGCTAAAGTCATCTGTTTCACCATAACTGATGCCATGCTTTACACCAGCCCCGGCCATCCACATGGTAAAGCAACGGGGATGATGATCCCGACCATAATTATCCCGTGATAACTTTCCCTGCGAATAAACAGTGCGGCCAAATTCACCACCCCATACTACAAGTGTATCTTCCAGCAAACCTCTTCTTTTTAAATCTTTGATAAGCGCTGCAGTAGCCTGATCAGTGTCTTTGCATTGCTTTGCCATACCGCCTGGCAAGCCCCCATGATGATCCCAACCCTGGTGATAAAGTTGTACAAACTTCACATCTTTTTCCAATAATTTTCTTGCCAATATGCAGTTGGCAGCAAAAGTGCCGGGGTCTTTACTATCAGGTCCATACAAGTCAAATACTTCTTGAGGTTCGTCAGAAATATCCATCACTTCCGGTACCGAAGTCTGCATACGGTAAGCCATTTCGTATTGTTTAATCCGGGCTTCCACTTCGGGATCGGCATTTACTTCGTTTTGAAATTTATTTAATTTGGTAAGATAATCCAGCATTTCCTTTCTATCTATACCATCGTACCCTTCCGGATTATCGAGGAATAACACCGGATCTTTTCCGGCCCTGAACTGTACGCCCTGATATTCAGAAGCCAGGAATCCATTACCCCACAACCTTGCATATAAGGGCTGATCTTTAACCGCATTTTTTGAGACTAGTACAATAAACGAAGGCAGGTTTTCATTGTCTGACCCCAGGCCATAACTGAGCCACGAACCGATGGAAGGCCGCCCCGGCAACTGGTTACCGGTTTGAAAAAATGTAATAGCCGGATCATGATTGATGGCTTCTGAATTAACCGTTTTGATGATGCACAAATCATCCACCACTTCGGCGGTATGCGGCAACAATTCGCTCACCCAGGTTTGTGAAGCGCCATGTTGGTTAAATTTATAAATGGAAGGTACCAGCGGCAAAATACTTTGGTTGGCGCTCATACTTGTTAAGCGCTGCCCTTGACGCACAGAATCCGGCAACGGCTCACCAAACATATTTACCAGTTTCGGTTTGTAATCAAAGGTCTCTAGTTGCGAAGGACCACCGGCCATAAACAGGTACACAACCCTTTTGGCTTTGGGTGCAAAGTGCGGAATGGCACGTAAAATTTCTGCCTCCAGGTTTTCGTCAGCAGTACCAGCCGTTGGTTTTGCGCTACTGGCTGTTTTTCCAAACAAACCGTTTCCAAGCAAAGAACCCAATGCAACCGCACCAATACCCATAGAGGTTTTGATAAGAAAATTACGCCGGTCCCAGTTGCGTTTCAATTGCTCTAGTTCGGGTAAATGTGGTTTAAATTGATCGTGATGATGATGTTCACTCATAGCTTATCTTTTTGTAATGGTCGCATCCGAATTTAAGATTACACTAGCCACCACAGCGTTTGCTGCCACCGTGGCCGCATCTATATTTTTATCTACTACATATTGCCCAGCCGAAAGCCAGCCTTTTGCTTTACGAAGGTCTTTTTTAAATTTTTCCAGTTCGGTTGATTGTAATTTCTCCAGCAACGACAATTCCCTTTCAGCCGGTAATACGCCGGTTAATTTTCGGTAGATCTTTTTGATGCCTTCGGCAACATTTGTTTCTTTAGAAAGTTGCTCGCCCAACACTTTGGCAGCCTCTACAAAAGTAGGATCATTCAACATTACCAATGCCTGCAAGGATGTATTGGTTTGCTGCCGCCGCATGATGCAATAACTCCGTGAGCTGCCATCAAAAGTAGACAAGGTTGGGTTTGGTACAGACCGTTTTACAATTACATACAAACTGCGCCGGTATACTGCATTGCCGGAATCTGCCTCGTAACTGGTATTGTTGATTTCCCACAAACCCGTCGGCTGATAAGGCTTTACGCTTTTACCGCCAATAGTTGGGTTCAACAAGCCACTGGCCAACAAGGCATTGTCACGCATCATTTCTGCACTCAGGCGCACCGCCGCACCATGCGACAATAATCGGTTGGCTGGATCCTTTGCTTTTTGCTCCGCAGTTGCTACAGACGACTGCCGGTAAGTGGCAGATAACACGATCAACTTATTTATTTTTTTTACATCCCAGCCAGATTCCATAAAATTGACGGCAAGCCAATCCAGCAGTTCGGCATGACTGGGCAGCTCTCCCTGGTTGCCAAAATCTTCGCTTGTTTTTACCAACCCCGTACCAAAAAAGTTTTGCCAGTATCGATTAACGGCCACCCTTGCTGTAAGCGGATGTTTAGCATCCGTCATCCACAAAGCAAGACCGTAGCGGTTGCGGGGCAAACCGGGTGCAAAGGGCAAAATAGCACTCGGTGTATTTGGAGACACTTCTTCTCCTGGCGCATCATAATTACCTCTTAATAAAATATGTGATTTACGTGGCTGCGGCATTTCCTGCATCACCATTAACTCCGGAATATTTTCGGTTGAGTCTGCCAGCCGATTGCGCAACTGCTGTAACTTTTTTTGTTCCGCCAGCAGGCTTGGGTTTATGGCAGATAAATAATAGTCTTTTAAAACGGTTGTTTCAGCAGGCAACAAATGCTGCGGCAATTTAACTGCAACTGAAGCCCAGCTTTCCTGACCGGTCAACACCTTTATTTCAAAATTGGTGAGTGCCCTGTTGTACACCGTTATATCATCTACCTTACCTCCTTTAAAACCGAGGCCTCTGTCCCAGCCTCCTATCTGTAGCCCCGGCTGATTGCTACCATTAATTAAAATATCTTTTGCCAGTTGATCCATGGTGGTTTCGGTGGCGGCTTCATTTCCATCAAGGTATAATTTTACGCCAGCGGCTTTTGAACTGCCATCATACGTTACCGTTACAGCTATCCATTTTTCCCTTGGCACTACTGATTTGGTAACTTTCGAAATGGCATTGGAGGGTGCTGCATGGGAGAGATTCATTTCCAGCCGGTCGTTTTTAAAATACAAGTGATAACCCCGATAATTGTACAAACGTTCAGCTATACATTTATGAAAAATAACACCCTCTTTAAAATCTTTCGGAATAAAAATATTCAAGTGAATCGTAAAAGGATCTGCTTTGCGAAATACGCCCACTGGTTTTAAATCGAGCCATTCATCACCTCCTAACGCCAATGCCTTTCCGTTGTCTTTGCGCTCAAATATTGGCGGTTCACCTTTCTCTGCGCCCATCCCCCTTTTCATACCTCCTGCAGGTTTGCCGGGTACCGTATTTTTTAGAGAACCATCATCAAACACATAGCGGCCCTGCAACCCCGCCTGTGGTACTTTTTGTTGGTGCAGCGCAGCATAATTTTTTGCCTGCAACCATTTATCAAAATCAGTAGATGCATTGGTAATTGTGGCTGCAATAATTTGTTGCTGCGCTGCAATGGTATCGTTTATAAAATGAAGCAGATTTTCCTTTTCTTTATTGGGCAATAAAATAGTTGGCGACGGCATAGTACCATCATAAGAAATTTGACCTGCTTCTTTTACGTTGTTAAAAAAACTAAATAGTTCATAATAATTTTTTTGAGAGATGGGGTCAAACTTATGATCGTGGCAACGGGCACAGCCTGCCGTAAGTCCCATCATACCAACGCTGGTTGTATTAACTCTGTCCACCACATACTCCGCTTTAAACTCCTCTTCAATAATTCCGCCTTCCAGGTTTTGCTGGTGCATGCGGTTAAAGGCAGTGGCAATCAGCATCTCTTTGGTAGGGTGTGGCATCAGATCTCCTGCCAGTTGCCACTGAATAAATTTGTTGTAAGGAAAATTATTGTTGAACGCATCAATCACCCAATCCCGGTACGGCGATACATCCCTCACTGCATCCACAGTGTAGCCATGCGAATCAGCAAAACGGGCAAGGTCCAACCAGTCCACCGCCATTTTTTCGCCATAGTGTGGTGATTGCAACAAGCGGTCTACCTGCTTTTCGTAGGCATTTTCAGAAGCATCTTTTAAAAAAATATTCAGCTCTTCCGTAGTCGGTGGCAGCCCCGTTAAATCAAGCGAAAGCCTTCTCAACAACAGTGCCTTATCTGCTTGCGGCGAAGATTTCATTTTTTCCTCGTCCAGCCGTTGTGCAATAAAATTATCAATAGCATTTATGGCCCAGCCTTTACCCGATGCTGCAGGCACTACCGGTTTTTCTGGAGCCACAAAAGCCCAATGTGGTTTGTATTCAGCGCCCTGTTCTATCCATTTTACAAGGATGGCTTTTTCGTGAGCTGATAAATTGAGGTGCGATTTTAGTGAAGGCATTTTGTATTCCGGATCGTCGGACACTATGCGGTGAAACAATTCGCTGCCCTGCAAACTGCCTGGGTCAATGGCTACCTTACCCGGACTTTCGGGCAAAGCAGCGTAAGCAAAAGAGGCAATGTCCAACCGCAGACCAGCTTTTTGTTTGGCCTTGTCCGGTCCATGGCAGCTAAAGCATTTATCCGACAGCACTGGTTTTACCAACCGGTTATAATCTATTTTATCAGGCAGTTCTTTGTAGGCCGCCGCCACGTCTTTTGGTAAATCGGGCGAGCAGGACATCAGTAGACAACCTGTTAGCAACAGCAATAAAAATGGCTTATTAAAACAATGCATTCGTACAAAAATTAAGCGGGGAAATTTAATTTGTCTAAGTTAGGCAGTTAAATTTATAAATAGACTGATGGCTGCAAAGTTGAAATACAGCGCAAGTAAAAAATATTGGTCCGGGCTGAAAAGCTATGTGGATCATCGTTGCATCGCCCTCTTTTACTTTTGCAGGTTGGGGGAACGGGGGTGGCGTTTTATTACCTAAATTTAGATTGCCTTCCTACTTAACACTCTGACTCAGCGGGGTTTTCACAGCAGGCACTAACAATAATAACACAGCTTCCATGAAACCCCGACGTTAAATACGCTTCGCAACTTAGGCACTCACTCCACCACCACGGATAATTTTACAGATCCAGGTAGTGCATTTCATTCCCTGAAATGTCTCCTCCCGAGCCTGAGTGTTAGCCATGGACGTTGCGTTCTGCGGAACAATAATAAGTTTCTCCTGGTTAAAGAAATATATCATTATCCAATTACTGATTTTATAAAAAGGTAGCTACGAACTTTAATTTGAGGAAGTTACATTCGAACTGACGCAACGTCTTTAGCCACGCTTAGGGCTTTTTAAGAGACGATGCTGGGAAGAAGGTTTTTAGTGATGTAAACAGGAGCAACCAAGAAAGAAAAAGCAAGCAAGAGTGTGGTGCAGGCACGGCAAAGCCATGAATAAAAATCGCCCGGTACAACATATTGTAAATAATACTAACGGGCATTGACGCAATAAACAATACAAAAAGTATATCATTATAATATTGATAATCAATGTAATTTTTTTTGTAACTTTCGTCTTATAACATAAATACAGACGTTGAACCAACATTGCTATCGCAATGGGCTTTACACTTTTTTTGTAGTAAATTAGTATTCTAAACTTTAATTTATGCAAGAAAAAAAACACTTAGCCCGTATGCGGTCAATGCACTGCAACGTACAGACGAT
>JANXSK010000063.1 GCA_025352695.1 Ferruginibacter sp.
AGAGTTGGGTAAAATTGCCCTGCAACGTGGCCCCTTGATGTATTGTGCTGAGTGGCCTGATAATAATGGAAAAACAAGCAATATCATTATACCTGCAAACGCCATTTTTACCACCGAATTTAAACCGGCATTATTGAACGGCGTAACGGTTTTAAAAACAGAAGTGCCTGCGGTAATAATAAACGGGGCCGAAAATATTTCAACAGTAAAGCAATCTTTTACCGCCATTCCTTATTATAGCTGGGCTAACAGAGGCAAGGGCGAAATGATGGTTTGGTTTCCTACTGCCATTAAGGATGTTGATTTGCTGGCGAAATAAAAAAGCAATGGCTGATGTTTGATTTTTTGATGTCTGATTTCGTTCAAATATTGTAGACGTATGCAGCAATTGTAGCCACACATAGTGGCGTGTGAAATACTAAATGCTTAAACGTTTTAAGCAACGTCAAAAAACAAAACATAATAAAAGTTCAATATTGCTAAAATAGTACAAGGGAGTCCCGAAAAATCGGGATTAGCATAACACAACGATGTTGAGAGAAGCACTATGGCTGGTGAAAAAATGTAAAACATCTTTACAGCAAAGGATAACTAATAATAAAAAACGTCTTAACACCTTAACGGCAAATAAAAAATAATTACAATGATAGATCTTAAAGAATTTGAAGTTTGGTTTGTAACAGGTAGTCAGCATTTATACGGCGAAGAAACATTAAAGAAAGTGGCGGAACATTCTACCATTATTGCAGCATCTTTAAACGATGCAAAGCAAATACCGGTTCGGGTGGTATTTAAACCCACGGTTAAAAGCACCGAAGAAATTTACAGCATTTGTGAACAGGCCAATACAACAAAAAATTGTATCGGCATCATTGCCTGGATGCATACATTTTCGCCGGCCAAAATGTGGATTGGCGGATTGAAGATTATGCAAAAACCTTTGTGTCATCTGCATACCCAGTTCAACCGTGATATTCCCTGGAATGACATTGACATGGACTTTATGAATTTAAACCAAAGTGCACACGGCGACCGGGAGTTTGGTTTTATGGTAAGCCGGATGCGCAAGAACAGAAAAGTTGTAGTAGGTCACTGGCAAGATCCGGAAGTGCTGGAAGAACTGAATACCTGGACCCGAGCGGCCGCCGGCTGGAATGATTGGCAGGGTGCTAAGTTTGTACGCTTTGGCGATAACATGCGTTTAGTGGCTGTTACAGATGGCGATAAAGTAGAGGCCGAATATAAGTTTGGATATGCCGTAAACACACATGGTATTGGCGACCTTGTACAAGTGATCAACCAGGCAAGTGATGCAGCCATTGATGCGCTGATTGAAGAATATGAAAGGGCGTACACATTGGTACCTTCTTTGCAAAAAGGCGGCGCACAATACAGTTCTTTAAGAGACGCCGCAAAGATTGAAATTGGCCTGCGTACTTTTTTAGAAGCAGGCAATTACAAAGGTTTTACAGATACGTTTGAAGACCTGCATGGCATGACGCAGTTGCCCGGTATTGCAGCGCAACGCCTGATGGCAAGTGGTTACGGTTTTGCCGGCGAAGGCGATTGGAAAACCTCCGCCCTGGTACGTGCCATGAAAGTAATGGGCAGCGGATTGCCTGGCGGTAATTCTTTTATGGAAGATTACACCTATCATTTTGATCCTGCAAACCCGATGGTACTGGGCTCTCACATGTTGGAGATCTGTCCCTCCATTGCTGATGGCAAACCTAGTTGCCAGATACATCCGTTGGGAATTGGCGGTAAAGCTGATCCGGTAAGACTGGTATTTAATTCTGCAGCAGGCCCGGCATTGAATGCTTCTTTAATTGATATGGGCAATCGTTTCCGTTTACTGGTGAATGAAGTGGAAGCAGTAGCACCGTTCCATGATTTACCAAAGCTACCGGTAGCAAGGGTTTTATGGAAACCATATCCCGACATGAAAACAGGTTGTGCTGCCTGGATACTGGCCGGTGGTGCCCACCATACAGGGTACAGCCAAAATTTAACTGCCACTCATCTACAGGATTTTGCAGACATGGCCGGCATAGAATTTACCCTGATCGGTAAAAACACCAGCCTCTTCCAATTTAAAAATGAGTTGCGTTGGAACGAAGTGTATTATCAAATCAATAAATAATCTTATCATTACAGATCTAAAATCTTAACATCTAAAAAACAGTCAAATTGCTTGCTTATGAATAAGAATCTTGCCTTCGCCGATTACGTAGTATTCATTGTATACTTTATAATTGTGGCCAGTTATGGTTATAGTATTTACCGTAAACGTAAAAAAAATGAACATGATGCCAAAGCCTATTTCTTGGCAGAAGGTACATTAACCTGGTGGGCCATCGGTGCTTCACTAATTGCATCAAATATTTCTGCAGAGCAGTTTATTGGTATGAGTGGCGAAGGATTCTTTTTAGGTGTTGCAGTAGCAGCATACGAATGGATTGCTGCCATCGCCTTAATAGTAATAGCAGTGTGGTTTATACCTGTTTATTTAAAGAACAAGATATACACCATGCCGCAGTTTTTAAAAACACGGTACAATGAATCCACAGCATTGATCATGGCGGTATTCTGGTTGTTCCTTTATGTTTTTGTAAACCTAACTTCTATTTTGTACCTCGGTGCTGTTGCCATCAATGGTATTGCAGGTGGTGGATATTTACATACAATCATGATTGGCCTTGCAGTATTTGCGTTGGTGATTTCTTTGGGGGGTATGAAGGTTGTAGCCTACACAGACGTTATACAAGTTGCAGTGCTGATTATTGGTGGACTGGTAACTTCATACATCGCCTTAACAACAGTAGCTGAATATTATGGAGTGGGGCATGGTGCCATTGCAGGTTTTAATACACTACTTAAAGAAGCACCCGATCATTTTAAAATGATCATTGCAAAACCAGTAGTTTCCTCTTCTCAAAACGATATTGATAAGTATATTACTTTTCCGGGTATGCTTAGTTACCTGGCCGGTATCTGGATCATCAATTTAAATTACTGGGGTTGTAATCAGTACATCACACAAAGGGCGCTGGGTGCAGATTTACAAACTGCCCGTACAGGTATTTTATTTGCCGGGTTTTTAAAATTATTGATGCCGCTGATTGTAATGTTACCAGGTATTGCTGCATTTGTTTTATATAAAGACGGGCATTTACCGCAATTGATAGGAGGTAAAGACGGGGCTTATTCTGCTGTATTAACTTTTTTACCTACGGGGTTAAAAGGACTATCTGTTGCGGCTTTAACGGCTGCAATCGTTGCCTCCCTGGCGGGAAAGGTAAACAGCATTTCCACTATTTATACATTAGATATTCATAAAAAATATTTCAATAAAGAAGGCAGCGACAAGTCGCAGGTGTACACTGGCAGAATTGCAGTTGTTGCAGCCATGATACTCGCTGTAATATTTACCTGGGATGATTTATTAGGTATAGGTGGTAAGGGAGGGTTTACATTTATA
>JANXSK010000088.1 GCA_025352695.1 Ferruginibacter sp.
TTGCGCAATGAAGCCGGTGGGGTTAAAAAATATATTCAGCGAGTGAATACTTTTTCGGTTGGTGTTATCAAAATAAGAAGGGTCGCTTTTAAACAGGTGTGGCTGGTTGGCACCAATAACAAAAAGATCTCCTGATTGAAATCGCTGCATTGTATTGCCGGCAATGAGCGTGCCTTCACCACTGATTACCCAGGTAATTTGTGTTTCGGTGTGGCGGTGCAAATGTTCGTAAAAATGTGGCAACTTATCCTCCTGCAAGTGGATAGAGTTATCTATTTCTACCGGTATAGTAAACTGCACAATCTTCATTTTAAAAATAGTATATCTTTTTTTAAGCAAGATGTAAATGGGTGAAAATACGTAAACTATATGATAAGAATGGCCTATTGCTTAATATTAAAACAGATATTTTTAAAGGCTTATTTTGAAACGACTACAGTTCACAACTATATAAATTTATGCGTAATATTTCCTTTAAGCCCACCCTTGGATTACTTGATGTTACAATGATCGTTGCTGGTAGTATGATTGGGTCGGGGATATTTATTGTAAGTGCAGATATTACACGCAATACCGGGAGTGCCGGTTGGTTAATGGTGGTCTGGATTATTACTGGGTTTATGAAATTGATTGCAGCCCTGAGCTATGCAGAACTAAGTGCCATGTTCCCCAAGGCTGGTGGGCAATATGTTTATTTAAAAGAAGCCTATAATCCATTGGTCGGAGTTTTATATGGCTGGAGTTTTTTTTCTGTTATCCAAACAGCTACTATTTCAGCAGTAGGGGTTGCTTTTGCAAAATTTACTGCTTATATTTATCCAGTATTTAGTGAAGATTCTGTTGCAGTTAATCTAAGTTTTATTGCCATTTCACCGGCGCAGTTACTATCAATTTTTTTATTAACTTTTATTAACTCTCGGGGTATTAAAAATGGTAAGATCATTCAAACTACTTTTACATTAGCAAAATTAATCAGTTTATTCTACCTCATTATATTTGGTTTAAAGACAGCTAATAATATGGTTTGGAATAATAACTGGCAGGATCTATGACACTTACATGCCTTAAATGTAGACGGAACCATAAAAGAATATACCTGGATAATAGGTGCAGGAGCTGTTGCTTCCGCAATGGTAGGCTCCGTATTCAGCAGTGACTCCTGGAATAATATTACTTTCATTGCAGGCGAAGTGAAAAATTCTAAACGAAATATTGGTCTTAGTCTTTTTTTAGGTACGTTGATTGTTACACTTAGTTATTTAAGTACCAATCTTATTTATACAGCAGTGCTGTCATTGCATGATATAGCCGCCGCACCAAAAGATAGCGTGGTAGTTGCTGCATCTGAAATTATATTTGGATCATCTGGTACTATTATTATTGCGCTACTGATAATGGTGTCTACGTTTGGTTGTAATAATGGGCTCATACTTGCTGGTGCAAGATACTGTCATAAAAACCAAACAAATTTGGAACTATTTTTAATAAATTTGTGTCAAGCGAAAGAAGGCACACGGCGATGTGTCTTGCCCTGAAATAGGTTGACCATTTTTTGTGATCGATTTGGTTTGTGTATCTCATTCAAATTTACCGGAATATTGATAAGTTTTTGCCGGCATTTTTTAAGAATGCCTGGGTTCGTGTCGCCACGAATCCGAGGCGAATGAATTAAGCCACCAATTGTAAAAAACGATAGTGTTGTTAATTTAAATGATTTTTAAACTGGAAAATTAATAACAAAGAAGATATTGAAAGAAGTTCTGCGACTCCTGGAGACAAGCGACAGCAAAAAGAGTACAATAGAAATACTTGCAAAACCGTGATAAAATCCTGGTGCAATAATACCAGGATTTTATTCGGTCACGAAAATTTAAGAAGGCATAATAACTTTGTTGATAGCGTGAATTACGCCATTGTCTGTTTCAACATCTGCAATTACAACCTCAGCATCATTTACAAGAACTTTTCCGTCTGTAAGGTGGATGGTAATTTCTTCACCGTTTACAGTAGTAGCAGTCATTCCATCTGTGAGATCTGTTGACAATACCTTTCCAGCCAAAACATGGTAGGTAAGAATACCTGTCAGTTTTTTTTTGTTTCCTGGTTCTACCAGGCTTTCTACAGTTCCGGCAGGCAATGCAGCAAATGCATCGTCAACGGGAGCAAATACAGTAAAAGGGCCAGCGCCGCTTAATGTTTCTACCAATCCGGCTGCAGTAACGGCAGCTACCAATGTTTTGAAGGAGCCGTTTGAAACGGCTGTTTCTACAATATTCATAATATAAATTTTAGTGTAAGTATACAACCACAAAAAGTGCGAAATGTTTGATTTTTTACCAAGATAACATTTTGGTCACATTTCATATTACTGCCATCCCATTTTGGCGCAAGCTTCCCCTCGCATGCGTTCGTGTCGCCAAGAACCCTTCACATCCCTATCCTTAGAGTTAAGCGAAGCATCTCTAAAGATTTTTAAATAAGTGAGAGACTTTGTCTCAACCAATACATTTAACTTTAAAAAATGGGTTTGGATGGATATAAAATAAGAGACCAACAAACTGTTTGAAAACTGGCGCCATTTGCAAAGTCAATTTGTATTTGGTTGATTGTTTTCCCTGTGTTATTCCATATTATGTTTGATTTTATAATAAAATTCTCCGTGCCAGTGGTGGTAATGTTCTTATTTGGGCAGACTGCAAATAGAGTTTTAAGGTCATAAGGGCTTTGTGTTCTGCCTGCCACATCGCTTACCTGTTTGGTGCTGCTGTTGTAGCTAATTAGTCGTCCCTCAAAAAGTATATGAACCTTGTCAACATTGAGTTTAAGCACACTATGGGTATAAAATATTTGCAGGATATTTGAGTTTTACTTAAAAAGCTTGCAAATTTAGGTATGCTAAAAGTCACAAAACTAACTACACAAATA
>JANXSK010000143.1 GCA_025352695.1 Ferruginibacter sp.
ATGTTCCAAATGTGATCCAATATATTCAAAACCAGGAAGCACATCATCACAAACAAACCTTCCGGGAAGAATACATTGCTTACCTGAAAGCTTTTGAGATTGAATATGATGAACGCTACATTTTTGCAGAGCTTCTTTGATGGTTAGTGCTTTTACATATCGTTCCTATGGAACGGTTGACGTATGTTATGTATTTTCTTTCTACCCACATTTCGTTCCTATGGAACGGTTGATGTATGTTATGCATTCTTTTTCTACCCACATTTCGTTCCTATGGAACGGTTGATGTATACTATTCATTTTTTTTCTACCCATATTTCGTTCCTATGGAACGGTTGATGTATACTATTCATTTTTTTTCTACCCACATTTCGTTGCAACGGAACGGTTGATGTATGCTATTCATTTTATTTCTACCTATATTTCGTTCTTATGGAACGGTTAAAACTATACTAATTCACATACGCTTTGGTAAAAGTTCCACATAGCTTTTTTTGTACAAGAGGGCGATGCAACGATTTACCACATTGCTTCTTGGCCCGGACAATAATTATTTAAAACTATTCCACTATCCACTCATGTATGCCACTTGCATTGTCAACAGGTAATTGTACTTCTAATTTTAATGCAGTAGTTTTTACCGCTTCAAATGTTACGCTGTTGTATTTATCTTTTGCAATTTCATAGTCAGAGGTGGTTTTTACAGGTACCCATTCACCATCTTTTTTGTAATAAATTTTCCAGACAGCCGGTATGCGGCAACCACCCCAGGGGCCATCATCATACCAATATACTTTGCAGGAGGAAACAGTATGTGCTGCATCAAAATCATACGTCACCCACTCGGTAGTATTTTTCTTTGGCCACCAATGAAAATAAGGTACTGTATTATCTTTTGAATCGGCGGGTTCAAACTGATCGTTGATTGCTTTGATTGACTTTGATTTTATTGAAGCTGTAATTAGGCTGGTGTTGGCAATGGTGGCGGCTGGTTTTGGTCTTGATGCCAAGGCTGTATATGGTATCCAAACTTCCATTTCACCTGCACCTCGATTGTCCCATGCGTAATACGGAATGGCTGTTACTTTTTGTTTGCTAGTTATTAAGTCGGTAGTATTTAACTGGCGTTTGCTGGCTTCGCCTTCAGCAGTAATTACATTGATACCATTTAGTAAATCGCTATGGTAACTAACCTGCATAGGTGCCATTTTATCGACGATAATATTTTGTACAATGCTGTCTTTATTATCAGGGCCCTCCAGGCAATACACTACCGGACCATACTGAATAGCAAAACGACCTGCATCTGCTTTCACTTTTTCATTGGCAAATATTTTTTGCGGCTCCATTGGCAAATCAATCGAAACCTTATCTCCCTTTTTCCACGAACGATTTATTACTGCATATCCCTTTTCAATTTTATACGAATATGGTTTGCCATTGATGGTGATACTAACCGGTGTTTGATTGTTGCTGGTATTGTATAAATTCCCTGGTACCGGTTGTTGTTGTGCCCAACCTGGTATGCGTACATGAAGTGAAAAATTGGTAACTTTTTCAGGGGTTATGGCCATATCAATTTTACCGTTCCATGGGTAGTTAGTAGTTTGTGCAATGTTTACTTTTCCAGCGGATAATTTGATATTGCTGTTGTTGCTCATGAAAAGATTTACATACAGATCGTTGTTATTTTGTGCATATACATAACCGGGAACGGAAGGAAGAAAACGGGTCATGTTAGAGATACAGCAGGCACAGGAAAACCAGCCGCTTCTATCATGCTGACCCACAGATGCCAACGGATTTGGATAGAAAAATCGGTTGCCGCTTAATGACATACCCGACAGCAAACCGTTGTACAGCGTACGTTCCAGCACATCAATGTATTTGGCATCGCCGTGTAATAAGAACATGCGACTGTTCCAGTACACATTTGCAATGGCTGCACAAGTTTCTGCATAAGCACTCATATTTGGCAAGTCATATGCTTCACCAAAAGCCTCACCGTTACCTGTGGCGCCAATACCTCCCGTGATGTATAATTTTTTTTCTACCACATCATTCCAAATGGCATCAATTGCTTTTAAATAATTTTTATCGCCAGTGAGTGCAGCCACATCTGCCATACCACTGTACATATAAGCAGCCCTTACTGCATGGCCTTCGGCTTCTGTTTGATTGATTACTTTTTTATTAGCCTGGTTATAAGCATCGCCTTTAGGCCCCCGTACATCTAAAAAGAATTTGGCAAGATCAAGGTATTTTTTATTACCGGTAATGCGGTACAGTTTTGCCAAACCAATTTCAACAATTTGATGACCTGGATATTCTTCTATTTTACCATACCCAAAAGTTTTCACTAAAAGGTCTGCATTTTTTAGTGCGATGTTCAATAAACTTCTTTTGCCTGTTGCATTGTAATGTGCATAAGCTGCTTCATACAAATGCCCGGCGTTGTATAATTCATGGCTAAGAATGGAATCGTTTTGCCAGCGTTTTTCTCCCAACCATTCATGCAGCACAGCTGGCTTTATAGTTCTAAAAGTATAGAGATAGCCATCCTTTTCCTGTGCAGCACCAATAATGGCAACTAATGTATCAAGGTAGAGAGATAGTTTTCTATTTGGTGATACCTGCAACGCATACGAAGCTCCTTCTATCCATTTGTACACATCAGTATCATCAAAAGGATATTCTGAACATACTTTATTTTCTCTTTTTCCTGCGGCTGCCAGAAAGTTGTCTATCCTTCCATGCTCCTTACACATTTTTAAAATATACGGTATTGTGGTAGCGGCATTTACCTCCATTTTTGGTTTCCAAAAATTGTCATTTACGTTCACATGTGTAAATGCTACCGGTTGTATGGGGTAATCTTTTTTCTGTGCATTTGCTGCTACAAAAAATAGCATGGATACTGGCAATAATATTTTTTTCATACCTATATTTTTTTATTAATTAGAATTTATCAAACCGCTTACAACCCTTTCACCATTTTGGCACTGTATAAAGGGCCCGCTGAATTATTCGCTTTGGGAACAAATTTTATTTTTGCGGTCAATTTATATTTCGTTAAATCCAGTGCAATGGGATAGGCTATTTCATAAAATTTACTAGCCTTGTATTTATTTAAATCCTCAGTGGCTATCTTAATATCGTTTATATAAATATCAAATATTTTGTCCCGGTTATCCATACCCCAGTAAGTACAAACCAATGTATTATTTGCTGATGGATCTACTTTCATGGTAAAAGAAAAATAACCGCTGTCCTCTGCCATTCTCCATTTGCGGTTGTGCTCATCTCCCGTAATAGTTTTTTCTCCAATCAGCTCATGATCCCTTTCCGGCTGCATTTCCCCAATGCGTAAATTATCTATTGTTCTTGCTTCCAGTTCCTGTTGCTTCATTTTTTCTGCTTCATATATTTTTTTCTGGTCTGTCCATTGCTGTGGTGTAAATACATCCCAGTAAACAGTGTAATGTTCATCTGCTGTTGTATTAAAAGGAATCAGTTGTACTTCTTTTGAATTGCCTGTTGCAGTGGTTTTAAAAATGAGTGATTTATTTGCTACAGGAGCTATCCATTTACCAGGATCAGTTTCGGTGGTTACAAAAACTGGTATTTCAGAAGGCTCAGGCTCTTTATCGCCCAATGCACCTGCTAATAATAGCGGGCCATAAAACACCGCTTTACGGTTGCCATTGTCGGGCATTGATTCTGTATAAAAATGCAATGGTGTGATGAATTCTATTTTATCATTATTGATCCACTTTCTGTTTAACACAATGTAGCCTTCTTTATCTGCCATCACTTTTTGCGCCTTCCCATTAATGTTTACCTGTACACCTTTTGTCCAATATGGCTTACGGATGCGAATGGCAAAACTGGTTGGTTGTTTTGCAGTAATTGTAAAAACGGTTTTATCTGTTGAGGGCAAACCAGTTTCTTGTTTGATCAAAATATTTTTTTCTTTCCAGTTTAAAACAGAAGGAATAAAAAGGTTGACATACAAGCTGCCATCCTTACCCCGATAATAAATATTCTCTCCATATTTCACATGATTTTCCATACCTGTGCCCACACAGCAGGTAAATGAATTGAACTCATCACTATATTCCTTTTTACCACCCATTCTCAACGATACAAAATAAGTAACCATACCTGTTGTATGATTTTGTGATGCCAAGATATGATTGTACAATGCCTTTTCATAATAATCCATTAATGTTGCAGAAGGGTTTGTTACAAAAAGTTCCCGTGTTAATTTCAACATGTTATACGTGTTGCATGTTTCAGTGGTGTTGTCGGTAAGCCTGTCATTTAACTTATCGGGCTCACTTAAATATTCATAATTACTGTTGCCGCCTGTTGCATAAGAATGATGCTTAGTAACCGTCTCCCAAAAAAAATCTGCAATTGCCTTGTCTCTTTTATCACCGGTTACCTGGTACCTTCTAGCACTGCCGATTATTTTTGGTATTTGTGTATTGGAATGTTTGCCGGGTAATACATCGTAACCTGCTGCTAAAGAATCCAGTAATTTTTTGTCATAAAATCGGTAAGAGAGATCGAGGTATTTTTTATTGCCGGTAATGGCATACGTGTTTACCAATGCGTCGTTCATACCGCCATATTCTGTAACCAGCATTTTTTGAAACAGCGAATCACTTAAATTTTTTGTAATGTCGCCAGTCCAGTTGGCAATGCCTTCATTCACCTTCAAAGCTTTTTGGTTATTGGTATATAAATAAACATCCAGCAACCCACCCATAATTTTATGTACAACGTACCAGGGTGACCACGCCCCATTCAAATCAAATCCACGGGAACGGATATTACCCTTTGAAACACTAAGCCACACACTGTCTTCATTGGGAATAGCACCTATATAACCCGTCTTTCTTGCCTGTTGGCATTCATCCAGTTCATCCACAATATAGTTGGCTCTTTTAAGAAATTTCTGATCACCTGTTGAAGCATAGTGCAAGGCTAGTGCTGATAAATAATGGCCCAGTGTATGACCGGCAACGCCAGATGTTTCCCATCCTCCATATTTTTTGCCTTTGGATTTTAATCCGGAGTGTACCCTGAATTCGGACAACAAACGATCCGGCTCAATTTTCAATAAGTAATTTGCATCCGCCTTCATTGCTTCCGCAAAAGGGCCATCCAGCAACTTTACATCACTTACATTAAAAGCATAGGCCCTTATATCCACCACAGGTTTCACTTTCATTTTAGCGTCTTTCCATTCGGGCACATAACTCTGGCTGAAAGTATTGCTGCAACAGGCAAACAAAATACAGCATATCAAATAGTTTTTTTTCATACAATTTTATCTGGCAGTTTTATTTAAACAAAATATTTTAAGGTTTATATTTTTAAAACAAGAGAAAAAATTTCACTACAATTTTCTCAATTTTTATTTACTTAAAAAACAATTTTTATTTTTCAAATATTTTCAAATAACTCCGGCACATTGTCCCGATTTTTATCGGGAAGTATTGGGAGTACTCAACTCATCCGCATTTCTGTCTGGTGGATCAACACCCAATAAATGCTTTACAAAAAAATCACGTTTCTTTTTTCTTCCATAAGGGCCGCCATCACTGTGGCCCATCCCCGGCACTAGCAGCAGATCAAAATTCTTTCCGGCCTTTATCAATGCGTCTGCCATGCGATAGGTAGATTCCGGTGGCACATTCGTATCTGCCTCTCCCACTATCAACAGCAAAGCTCCCTTTAATTTATTAGCATTGGTCACATTACTTTGTACTGCATAATGCGAACCAACGGGATACCCCATCCACTGTTCATTCCACCATTGTTTATCTACCCGGTTATCATGACAACCTGCTGCAGACACTGCCGCTTTGTAAAATTCAGGATGAAACAATACAGCACCTGCGGCATTTTGCCCTCCGGCAGATGTACCATACAAACCTACCCTTTCTGCATCTACATAAGCATATTTTGCAGCCAATGCTTTTATCCATAAAATGCGATCGGCAAAGCCTGCATCAGCAAGGTTTTTCCAGCATACATCATGAAAGGCTTTAGAGCGATTGGCAGTGCCCATACCATCACACTGAACAACAATAAAACCCAGTTCGGCCATGCTTTGCATTTCGCTATAATTCATAAAACGCTTTGGCGTATATGCATCCTGGGGACCTGCATAAATATTTTCAATCACCGGGTATTTTTGGGTACTTTCAAAGTGAGAAGGACGGCAAATAACGCCCCAGATATCAGTAAGACCATCTCTGCCTTTGGCAACAAAAACTTCCGGCATTTTTAAACCAAGTTCAGTATATCTATTAATGTCAGCATTTTCCAATACTGAAATTAATTTTCCATCTGAAGTACGATGCAACTCTGTAACAGCGGGCATATCGGGCCGGGAATAATTATCAATAAAATATTTTCTATCAGGAGAAAAACTTAGCAGGTGACTGGCATTAGCAGCAGTTAACAACACCAAATTTTTTCCATCAAATCCGATGCGGTAATAGTGAATATTGTAAGGGTCTTCGCCAGCATTCATGCCGCTTGCCTGAAACCATATCTCTCTTTTCTTTTCATCCACACTATCTATATTTCTTACCACCCAGTTGCCGGCTGTAATCCTATTTTTTACACCACCCTTTACAGCATCTACTAAATATAATTGATTCCAGCCATCCTTTTCACTGCTCCAGATAATTTCATTTGTAGTTGCAGTGTACCAGGTAAATATCCTGCTTTCATAAATAAAAGTATTGGTTTTTTCATAAATGAGATTTCTTGTGTTGCCACTAACAGCATCCACTTCAATCATTCGAAAACACTGGTGCCCCCTGTCTGCTTTTTCAAAAACAAAATGGCTGTTATCGCCAGTACGCCAATGTATCCATGGATAATCTAAAAAATCATACACCTCGGTATTTACCTTTATTAATTTTTTATCATTCAGGTTAATGGTGAACATTTCATAGCTGGTAAAAGGATCACCAGGTTGGGCATAGTCATTGGCCTTTAAAACTCCACGGGTAAGGCTATCGATAGAGGAAAGGATATAATAGACCGGTTTTTCTTTTACCGGCTTAATGCGAAATACTACTAAATGTTTGCTATCAGGCGACCATTGTATTTGTCCATAAGGCGTTGTGGTATCTCCATTGTGCGTAATTTGTTCAGCGTTCCCACCTTTTACTGATTGAATAAATACGTTCCCATCTTTTACATACACGGCCCATTTTTTATCAGCCGAAATCGTATCAGATGATGCCTGCCGCTCCCACCTGCTTTTGATATTGCCGGTTATAAAACCATCGTCTTTTTTTATAACAACAGTATTAGCCTTGCTGCAGGTATAGGTTTTTAAATTGCACAGGTACCACTTTTTCTTTACCTCTACATACACATTTTGATGCAACTTATCAAACTCCATATTGCTTATAGGAAGCTTGTCCGCAGTAACAACAGTATCCAATACTTTATTTAGCCCTGTAGCCATTTTTGTATGGTCGAATGCTTTTTGCTTTACTGTAGTTGCTGCATTTACATATACATATTCCACACTATCGCCGGTCAATAAATTTTTGTACCAAAAGCTCTTTTCATCTTCCTGCCAGTTTGCATACACGTAAGATTTAAAAACGCTTTTCTTTGCGAGCGAATCTAACAGCACTGCATCTTTATAAGCCTGCAATACCTGCTGCCGTGAAGGCTGGTAAGGCTTTACAAATTGTGCTTGTAAATTTACCGCTATGCTAAATAATAAAATAGATACAATAATTTTAGTGGATAATTTAAAGCGAAATTTTATGAACTGGTAATTCATTAAAAGCTATTTTTTATTGGGAATAATTTCATTGGTTAAAATTAAGTTTCCTTCAAGTATTATCTAAAAATAAACTCTCTTATTGTTTACCAATTTTACCCAAAAGGTTTCCTCTACTGTGCATAAAAAGGCTTTATAAAGTAAATCACTTTTTTGGAGTAAGCCACTCCATAAAGCTAGTTCACCTCTTTTAAATAGCAAGTTGAAAGTTTAAATAAGAGAAATTGATAAAATATTATTGCTTATGAAAATAAGCCAGGACATTTGTTTCAATTGGCAACACAAGCCAGATATAACACCTGGAGCGATGCCCCTTTTTGGATGAACTGGTGATGAGGTAAACAAAACGATTTCTTATTATGACAAAGGGCCTGTGCTGAGATTGATGTTGGATGCATGTAAAAGATAGAATACTTACAATAGACGGCAACAAGGCAAGCCTTCTACTATAAAACCATATATTAAAGCAAAAAATAATAGAGATGCAATAACGCTGAAGATTGCAAAAGAAGATGATAAATAAGAGCGAACTAATAACATAGGAACGAAACGGGAAAAGAGTTTTACCATACAGTCCCTTCCAAATTTAACTGCATTGCAAGCAAGTATTTATAAAAGTTGGGTGAAAGAAGATTAACTACGATATTTAAAGTATGGATTTTTTCAATGCTGGCAAAATTTGTCTATCTCTTAAATACAGCGCATATAAATAACCATCAGCACTGCCAAAATAGATCACGTTATCTTTTACAGCCGGTGAGGAAACAACAGCACCAAGCATATAAAAATCATTCATTACTTTTTTATTTGCCTGATAAAAATAAAGATCAGCGCCTTTGGCAGCATACCCAAAATCCAGTGTATCATTTTTTAAAATGGTTAGAGCATTTCGTTTCCTGGCGGTTGTTGAAAAACTATTCCATTGCTTACCATCTGAGGTAAGATCAAGTGCATACATTTTCCCCGTAAAATCTCCAAAGTAAGCTGTGCCGCCAGCAATAGCAGGAGTTCCAAATACATAACCATTTGTTTTAAACCTGTATTTTTCTTTACCTGTTTTACTATCAAGCTCCAATAATAAATAGGTGTCTGATGTACCCACATACAGCACTCCTTCTTCAATAACCGCAGAGCTGATA
>JANXSK010000067.1 GCA_025352695.1 Ferruginibacter sp.
ATTGATTTATCCAGCCATCTGCGTAATGCAGAACAATCAATATTACAGATACTTTTTACATTGGGTACTTTATCAAAATAAGCATAAAATAAGCGGAGTTTATCGAGGTAGTTATCTTTTTCAAGGAATATATCAACGCATTTTAATTTTGTATTTAATTGCAACGGGGCAGGTATATCCTCAACTTTTTTAAATAATGTTTGCACCATGGTAATCATTTTATTAATTAATATTTGCCATAAATCCTATTACTGCCTTTTGGTTCGGTTGCTCAAAATTTATTTCGTTTTGATTATAAATTTCTGTGAGTGTCATTGGCTTGTACACCTTTGTGGTAAAGCATAATTTATCGGATAGCAGTTGTGCTTTCGTTGTTTCCAATTCTTTAAATTCGTATCTGGCAATCAGTCTTCCTTTTCGTACCAACGCATTATCTACCTTAGAAATATCAGTATTAAAAGAACAGATCACCTGGATATTTAAACAATCAGATAGTAACCCGTCAGAGATATTCAACAGTGCTGCTACAGGCGAACGGCCATCTTTTTCTCTGTCAACAATAATGTGTTCGGCATCTTCAATTACAAAAATACAATTGGGGTTGTCAATCAAAACCGAAATTAAATTTGGATCAGTAATGCCACTTGCCATATTTGGTGGTAAGAATATTACATCCTTTTTCAGCATGGTTATCAAATAACGGATGTAAGATGTTTTACCTGTACCGGGTTTGCCATGTAATAAAACGAGCCCCTTATCATTCTTTTTTGAAAGCCGCCTAATAATGGTTTGATGAATGATCTTAAAATCATCATTGTAATTATCTTCAATACTTAATTTTGGCTTTGTTATTTCAAATGATTTTGTGCTGAAACCCTGGTGATCACTTATCAATAATAAAATTTCAGGTTTGGGTCTTTCTTTTTTTGTTTTGAATTTTTTAATACCTGTAATAATTACTTCAATCTTTGTGAAATCAGTTATTCGAAAAAGATATCTAACGGTAGATTTATTGGTATCGAAGTTAACGAGTAGATCTTCATAAAGGATATAAAAAATGTCATCGTATTCAGCAGTTTCATTTCCTTTGAAATACGTTTTGTTATAATGCCAGTCTGTAACTGCTGTTTTAAAATTCTCAATAAACCAACTGTTGGCTCTTTTACAATCAATTTTCATTTCAACAATACAATTGGGTATTGTATTGAAATGTGCAAGAAACAAATTGTATTCATTTAAATAACACTCTGTTCTTTCAGTAAAGACTTCACCCAATGACATAATAGAAAATCTCCTTTCTGATTCGGAAAAATTTCCTTCCTGTCCATTAACACATTTAGCTTTTGATTCCATACCTATTTTTTTAAGTTGAAACTCAAAAGTAAATACAGCCAACGCCAAACTATGTCGCTGTAAAAATTAATTATAGTGTAATGAAAATAATTAACTCACTATGCTTGTTTGGGATAAAGCAAATTTTTATTAAGTTATAATGAGAGACGTTATGCAACCAATATTTTTAAGGAAATTATTATGCCGGGTATGTATTTAACTTGCTGTGCAGTAAAATATTTTAGCTATTATTTCAACAACTCCTTCACCTTATTTTCCAACTGCTCGCCTTCCAAATCAACCGCAACAATCTTACCGGTTTTATCCAATAAAAAAGTATTTGGTATTGCATTTACGCCATACGCTTCTGCTGTTTTAGAATACCAGCCTGCCTTGTCATTTACCTGCGGATATTTTATTTTATCTTGTTCGATCGCTTTTATCCAATCCTTTTTTTTGCTGTCGATCGAAACCCCCAATACTTCAAATCCATTTCCTTTATATTTATCATACAGCTGTATAACACTTGGTATAGTAGCACGACAAGGTCCACACCAACTTGCCCAAAAATCTATTAACACTACTTTTCCTTTAAAAGAAGATAAACTAATAGGACTGTCATTAACACCAGGCAATGAAATTTCAGGTGCAGTCTGGTTAATCTTTACCTGAGCATTTACACAAAAACATGTCAATACCAATGCTACAATTACAACAATACTTTTCATTCGCAACAATTTTTTTTTCTAAATAAGGATAATATAAATTTCAATATTTTTTTCACTATTATAAGTTCATCTGTTAATAATTTCTACCATAAAGTTACTATATCATAAATAGCATTAACCTAACAGCAGGTTAAATAGTTTTACCATTTAAGAAATTTTTTGTTCGGGTTAGTTTCAATTTTAAAGCATTTTTTTATTTAACTATTAGTGCTCAAGTAATTCATCAGATTAATTTACAAAACCCCACTGTATACCAATCCTAAAAATAAAACCGGGATAAGCATAATGTGGTGCCGCAAAATTATATTTAGTAAATCCAAAACCATCAGCCAAATTGAGCGTATTTAAATTTTCACCTCTTAAAAATGCGGTAAAAGATTTAATTCTGAAATGTATAAAGCCACTGATATCAGGCCGGTTTTTAGTTTTAAATGAATCTTGCGGAAAAAACTGTCCCATTACCGGCGAATAATCATAGGCTTTGTAAGGTGTATAATACCTAAATTCTATGCCGGTGCTTAAATTAAGGTTCTTAAAAAACAACCCTTCAAAAGCAATACGGTTTCGGGTAAAAACCAGCGGCACTTTTATAGGTGCAGCAGCATCTGTTTGTTGTACCGTTACTTCTGCATACCAGTTCCATCTTCTTGTTAACTTAATTTTTTTGGAAGCACTAAGCTGCAACAAATTAATTACCCTGCTATATTGCGCCGTTGTATAATAACCGGAATAATAAGCATAATTGGTGATAAAATAATTGGACGCCGATAAACTAACAAATGGATTGTCTGCGGCAGCTTTTAAGGTAATGATATTTTCTTTTTTATAATCCCCCGTATTGGCAAAATTGAAAGAAGAAAGTGTGTTAAAAATAAATGAAGGGCTTCGGTTTACATTGCTAAATGACAACCTGATATTCCCCCATCTTTTATTAAGAAATCTTGCCAGAGAAGCATTGGCACTATAGTCACCGATGTTAAGCCCGGCTGTATAAAACTCCCCGTTCAACAATATATCCCACAGCCTGTTTCTTGTTTTATTGCGGTACTCACCATGCAATACAATGTTGAAAAAATTTTTACTAATAGGGTTTTTATTTTTTATAAAACTGCCCTTTATATTTTCTATCCTTAAACCCGCTTGTAAATACTGCGCCAGATTTTTAGTATCCGGAAACTGCAAAATTGAAAAATCATTGGTAATCACTTTCCATTTATCAGTAACAACAAGGCTGTCTGCCAACTTTAAGGAAGAGGTATCCGACACAATCACTGTATCATAACGACTTTTATAATAGACTGAATCTGCTACAATATCTTTAAACTGGTAGTTGTAGGTATTGTAAGTTAACGTGTGCTGAAACCGTAGTTTTGAGTAAAATAAATATTCTGTTGTAGAGTCGTTGATGGCAACAGAATCTTTTTTACCGAGGTCGTAACTCTGGCGTAAAAAAAAGGTAAAATCTTTGTAAATATTTCCTGTACTAACCTTAATATTTAATGGATTAAAATTTTGATTATCACCTCCCAAGTAAGTAGGTACAGAAAAAAGCGGGTAGGTTTTATCCGCCAGGTTGCTGTCATTTTTTACACCGCCGTTTTCAGAGCTTTTAAAGGTGTTGCCTACCAGCACCATATAAGCAGCATATCTTTTACGTTTGCTCTGAAAATTAGTAAACAGCCTGTAGCTTTTGTTATTGGTATTTTGAGAAGAGAAATAACCGGGTGCACTGATAAGCTTGTATTCCAGGCCAAAATTTAAATTGGGCATAGGGTTTTGTGTGTGCAGTACATTTACCAACGGTTCTCTTACCGGAAAAAACTGATAACCAAGCCTTGTATACGGTTTGGTAGTTTTAAAAAAACGGGTATTTTCTAACGTAAATCGGTATGCATCAAATGCATGAAAACCAGCGTCCCAGCCAGGTTTAGCGAACGGTGCGTAAATTAAAGGATAGCCTGCATTTCCATTATTACCTAAATATTGCAGGTCGGCAGGAACTGAAAAAAATCTATAAAAATCGTTCAGATTTGTATCCAACCTAATGTTCCTGATTGAATCAAGGTATTTAAAACTTATCGTGATAGAATCTTTTAAATCATCCCTGTGTTCGAACCCTAAACCAAGGCTATCGGTATCTCCTTTGCCACCGTTGCCTGAAGAAGTTTTACCGGAGCCTGACATGCTTCTACCTGCGCCACTTAATCTTTGCATTGGATTTTGTGCAAACGTAAATTGAAACGTACCCAGCAACAATAAAGAAAAAATTATTTTATACATCATGCACCATTCACATTTATAATCCGGCAATTAATTCTTTAAAAATATGCGTCAATTTTGGTTCTGCTTCCTTTGCAGCCAGCAATACTTCTGCATGTGTAATTTTATTTTCTTCTTCCCGTATACCAATATCGGTAATAACACTTATTGCAAAAACGGTAAGCCCCATATGTACTGCAGCAATTACTTCCTGCACGGTACTCATTCCCACTGCATCTCCCCCAATAATATTTAACAGTTTATATTCGGCTCTTGTTTCAAAAGTGGGGCCAGTAACACCACAATATACTCCTTCTTTAAGATCAATATTTTCTCTGGCTGCAATGGCTTTCGCTTTATTGATTAATATTTTGCTGTAAGGTTGGCTCATATCCGGAAACCTTGTACCGAGTGCTGCTATATTTTCTCCTATCAAGGGATTGGGTGTAAATAGGCTAATGTGATCTTTAATAACCATCAGGTTGCCCACCTCAAAATCTAGGTTCATCCCACCTGCTGCATTACTAATTAATAGGGTGCTGATGCCTAAAAACTTCATAGCCCTTATCGGAAAAACTACCTCTTCCGCCGTGTAGCCTTCATAATAATGAAACCTGCCTGCCATTGCTACAACTTGCTTACCGCCAAGTTCTCCAAAAATTAATTTGCCACTGTGTCCTTCAACTGTACTTAACGGAAAATGAGGAATTTCTGAGTAAGCTATTTCCTGTTCAATTTTCATTTCATTTGTAAAACTACCTAACCCACTCCCCAACACTATTCCTACCAAAGGCTTTGCAGGATACTTATTTTGTATGTATTCAACCGCCGCTTTAATTTTTGTAATCATTTGATAATTAATTATGTGCCATATAATGCTCAATTTAACCAGAACTCCGTGCATCATTTAATATGGTTTTACAAAGAAAGGAAACTAAAAGCAAGGAATAATTAAAAAAATGGTAAAAGGCCCTAATGCTACAGGAGCGCTACCTACAACTTATACTCACCTGTTTGTTAGTACCGTATTTTTAATAAAGAAAAAAAAACTACTGAAAAACGCTCCGCCAAAGTGGAATATTGGCAAAATTATATCCTACGCATTTCCTGTTCCCTTCTTATCTTCGCAAAAATTTTTTATACCATGAATCTTCACGAATACCAGGCCAAAGAGCTGCTTAAAAAATACAATGTACCCGTGCAGGAAGGCATTGCCTGCAATACGCCTGCTGAGGCAGAAGAAGCGTATCGTCAAATACATACTTTATATGATAGCAAGTTTGCAGTTGTAAAAGCACAGATACATGCAGGTGGCCGTGGTAAAGGATCTATCAAAGGAAAAGAGCAACGTGGCGTAGCGGTAGCTAAAAATGCAGAAGCAGTAAAAGAAATAGCCCAAAATTTAATAGGCGGAACATTGGTTACCATTCAAACAGGGCCTGCTGGTAAACTGGTAAACAAAGTATTGGTAGCACAAGATGTGTACTACGACGGACCTTCCCCTGTTAAAGAATTTTACTTATCCATTTTAATGGACAGGGCAAAAGGACAAAATGTAATTATGTACAGCACCGAAGGCGGTATGAACATTGAAGATGTTGCACACAATACCCCAGAAAAAATATTTAAAGAATGGGTAAACCCGGCTGGCTTGTTACAAGGTTTTCAGGCCCGTAAAATTGCATTTAACCTTGGTCTTAGTGGTACTGCATTTAAAAATTGCGTAAAATTTGTTACTAATTTATACAATGCCTACGTTGGCCTTGATTGCAGTATGCTTGAGATTAACCCATTGTTTAAAACAAGTGATGATAAGATTATTGCGGTAGATTGTAAAATGGATGTAGATGACAACTCTTTGATGCGCCATGCAGATGTTGCCGGTTTAAGAGATGTAAGTGAAGAAGATCCGACAGAAGTAGAAGCAGGAAAATTTAATTTAAATTTTGTAAAATTAGATGGGAATGTAGGTTGTATGGTAAATGGTGCAGGCCTTGCAATGGCTACGATGGATATGATTAAATTAAGTGGTGGCGAACCTGCCAACTTTTTGGATGTAGGTGGTACTGCCAATGCACAGACTGTAGAGGCTGGTTTCCGCATCATCTTAAAAGATCCAAAAGTTAAAGCCATTCTTATTAATATTTTTGGTGGTATTGTACGTTGCGATCGTGTGGCACAGGGTGTTATTGATGCTTACCAATCCATTGGTAATATTGATATTCCTATTATTGTTCGCCTGCAAGGCACCAACGCAGATGTGGCCAAAACTTTAATAGACGAAAGTGGTTTGAAAGTGCAGAGTGCTATCCTGTTAAGTGAAGCAGCAACTTTGGTAAATAAGGCAGTTGCTTAATGTCTGATGTTTGATTTTTTTCTATTTCAGTGATTTCAAATCTTTTACAGCAGTCAAATCAAAAATAAATTTTCAAAAAAGTCCCGTTTTATAATGGGACTTTTTTTGTTTTATACCTTTTAGTAACTTTTTGTTGATTCTATTAATACGCTTTCTCTATTTCCTTAATTTACCTATTCTACTTCTTATCCCAATTTAGATTTTTTACTTTATTATTCATTTATTCTTCTCAACTCACTTTGGCATTTTAGCTCTAACGGGTTTTACATCTGCAACCGTAACCGCAGTTTTTTTATTACCAAAACTATTGCGCACATAGGTTAATACATCCGCCACCTGTTTATCAGTAAGGTACATAAAAGCTGGCATTACATTGTTATACCTTTCTCCATCTATTTCCTGTTGACTCATTCCGCCGAGTACTGTTGTAACTAGTCTTGATTTATCACCATTTACCCAACTGCTTTTAAATAAGGGAGGATTCATGTTTTGTACGCCTCCGCCATCTGGCAAATGGCAGGATACACAAAATTGGGTGTATACCAATTCTCCTGCAACAATGGAAGCTTTGGTAGCCGTTGTTGGCGGCGTTTTAGCCGTTGCTTTTTTTTGTTGGGCAACACTTGTAACAGCAAGCAGTACTGCTATGCCTGCAAGTCCGATATTTTTAAACATGTTAATTATTTGTTGTAAGTTATTTTATAGATAGATCCTTTTGAATCATCTGTTACATACAAGGATCCATCGGGACCTTGTGCCAATCCGCAGGGACGACGGTCTGCACGTCCGGAGGCTGTTTTTTCAGGTGAGCCGGAAAAATTATCTGCAAATATTTCCCAATCCCCAAAAGGCTTTCCATCTTTAAAAGGTTGAAAAACTACAAAGTAACCAGCCTGTGGTTCAGGTGAACGATTCCAGGAACCATGAAAAGCTATAAAAGCGCCATTTTTATATTTTTCAGGAAATTGATTGCCCGTATAAAATAACAATCCATTAGGTGCCATGTGGGCAGGATATGCTGCCGCTGGTTCAAGGTATTTACTATCTGCTGCTATTTTACCATCACCGCCATATTCTGGTGCCAGTACATTTTTATGTTGTGCAACATCATAATACAAATAAGGCCATCCTGCATTGTCATCTTTTTTTAATGCAAACATACATTCAGCAGGATTTAGTGCTGATTGTTGCACAGTATAAAGGTCAGGAAAAATATCATGCAACTGATCCCTACCATGCTGCATTACAAAAAGCTGGTTATTTTGCTGGTTCCAATCAAGCCCCACTATATTTCTTAATCCAGTTGCATACCTAACGCCGTCACTGTAAGTCTGGTTCAACTTATCTGCTTTAAACATCCAGATACCACCAGCAGAATCCAACATGGGACAACCTATTCTTCCCATAGAACCTCGTTGCCGATCCTTTTCCTGGCAGGAGTTTAACCAGGCGCCCACATTTACATACACATTTCCATCGTTATCCAGCACCAGTGATTTTGTTTCATGTTGCCAGCGTTCAATTAATCCGGTAACAATTTTTTCTGGTGCATCTGGATTAATCACTTCGCTTTTGCTATTTAATTTATACCGAAAAACCTCTTGGTTACTGGAGCTATACAAGTAACCATCTTTGATGTAAATACCTGTACCTCCATAATTACCAAATCCATTTTTTACAACGGCCTTCCCTTTACTTTCCTGTAAAAATAAAGTTCCTTTATTATTTACAGGTTTAGCCAATCTTACATAAATACCGCCTTGTGGTGTAATTACAATATGCCTGGTTTTACCAAGATTTTCTGCCAACATGGTTGCTTTAAATTTTGCAGGCAATATTAAGCCTGCATTTTCCTCTGACATATTTTTTAGCAACTTATTATTTGTTTGTGCAAAGGAGGAAGATGCAAATAAAAAGACTGTTGCAACAATTACCACAGCATTGGTTAATAGATTTTTCATCACCTTAATTTTTATGTTATTTATATATATGTAAAGATAAATTACAAAATATTACTAAATTATATTTGGTAAATAATGTTGTAAAAATCGTTAGCTTTTACTTCAATTCAATTAAACAGCAGATACAACTTTTATGTATTATTGTTCACAGGTATAAAAAATTTATCAAAAATTGACATACTTTTAAACTGAACATTCAACAGTCTATACACCTAATCATTGAGAATGCTTTTATTTATCTTAATAAAAAAATTATGCCTACAAAAAAAATACTGTTGATTCTATTCTTTCCCATGCAATTATTGGCCCAACAATTTAATGGTAAAGAAATAAGACAATGGCAACAGCAGGCAAAACAAGCAACCATCACAAGGGACAATTGGGGCATTCCACATATCAATGGCAAAACTGATGCCGATGCCGTTTTTGGTTTATTGTATGCGCAATGCGAAGATGATTTTAAAAGAGTAGAATTAAATTATATTGAAAAGCTGGGCAGGATGGCGGAAATAAAAGGCGATGGCGTTTTATATGACGACTTGTTAGTACGATTATTAATTGATTCTACTGATGCGATAGCCGATTATAACAAAGCTGCTCCATGGCTAAAAAAATTATTGAATGCTTATGCTGGCGGCATCAACTATTATTTGTATAAACATCCCGAAGTAAAACCGCTGATGCTTACCAGGTTTAAAGCATGGTATCCTTTGTTATGGACAGATGGCAGTATTGGTGCTATTAATACAGCTGACATTTCTACAGCAGAATTAAAAAAAATTTATAGTGGAGATAAAACGATTGCAATTGCTTCAACAAAAGATCCTGATCAGCAAACAGGTTCCAATGGATTTGCTTTTGGACCTTCCGTAACAACATCTGGTAATGCCATCCTGTACATCAATCCGCACGTAACTTTTTATTTTCGTCCCGAAGTACAAGTTACTAGCCAGGAAGGTTTAAATGTATATGGTGCAGTAACCTGGGGACAATTTTTTGTGTACCAGGGTTTTAATGAACATTGCGGCTGGATGCATACAAGTAACAATGTAGATGTAGCAGATTTATACGAAGAAAAAATAATCACTAAAAAAAAACAACTTTTTTACGAATACAACCACCAGTTAAAACCAGTGATAGAAAAGAAAATTGCACTAAGATTTTTACAAAACGGGCGCTTGGAAACTAAAAATATTACTGCCTATTACACTCACCATGGCCCAATTATGGCAAAACGAAATAACAAATGGATAAGCCTTAAATCTTTTAACCGTTCTACTATCAGTTTACAACAAAGCTGGCTGCGTACCAAGGCCACTTCTTTTGAAACATATAAAAAAACGATGGACATGAAAGGCAATACCAGCAACAATACCGTGTATGCAGATGATAAAGGAAACATCGCTTACTGGCATGGTAATTTTATTCCGGTAAGAAATAAAAAATTAAACTGGGCAAAGCCGGTAGATGGTAGTGTAACTGCCACCGAATGGAAAGGGTTACATAAACTGGATGACATTGTTCATGTGTACAATCCATCCAATGGCTGGTTACAAAATTGCAATTCCACCCCATTTTCTGTTGCCGGCAATAACAGTCCAAAAAAAGAAAATTACCCCAATTATATGGCGCCTGATGGAGAAAATTTCAGGGGCGTAAATGCAGTGAGAATTTTAAGCAACGAAAAACAATATACGATTGACAAAGTGATTGCAAAAGGATACGATACTTATCTTGCAGCCTTTGAAGTATTGGTGCCAGCATTGGTGAAATCATTTGAAAAAAATTATTCAGATAAGGACGCTATTTACAATCAACTAAAGGAACCTATTGCTATTTTAAAGAGTTGGGATTATCATGCTGGTGAGCTATCTGTAGCCACAACACTCGCTATTGAATGGGCGCAAAAATTAGACCCGGCTATACAAAAAGTTTACACAGACGAAGGTGAAACGGACCAGGTAACAAGCACCAAAAAAATGGCTGCTACTGCATCGTCCATTCAATTGGTTATGCCATTGTTAACTGTTATAAAAGAGCTTACCAGCAAATTTGGTAAATGGCAAATTCCCTGGGGAGATATCAACCGCTACCAGCGAATCAGCAATGACATACCTGAAAAATATACGGATAGTTTACCAAGCATCCCGGTAGGTTTTGCTTCTGCGCTTTGGGGACAGATACCCGCCTTTAAAAGCAATTATTTCACCGGTAATAAAAAGCGATATGGCATAGGAGGCAACAGCTTTATCTGCGCCGTGGAGTTTGGTAAAAAAGTAACAGCAAAATCTTTACTCGCCGGTGGTGAAAGTGGATATCCTGCATCCAAACATTTTAAAGACCAGGCTGAAATGTACACCCATGGCGAATTTAAGGACGTATTGTTTTATCCGGAAGATATT
Organism: Ferruginibacter sp.; assembly: GCA_025352695.1. Classification (GTDB taxonomy): domain Bacteria; phylum Bacteroidota; class Bacteroidia; order Chitinophagales; family Chitinophagaceae; genus Ferruginibacter. Next base: position 11,039 of record JANXSK010000067.1, read on the forward strand.
GAAAAACAGGTGGAAAGAATTTATCATCCGGGAGAATGATGTCATAAATCGTCTGAATCACGGATTAAACGGATTTATGGATTTCACTGATTTTTACAGGCCGGTTCCGTGTAATCTTTTAATCCAATAAATCTGAGATTCAGACAGCAGGCCATTCAGTAGCATTTACACCCCATTGTTAGCAATAACATTTTTATACCACAATGCATATGATTTTGGTATACGGTTTAAACTATCTTTTTCTATATAATGTATCCCAATTTTTTTACATCCCCACTTGCCCATTCAAAATTATCCAGCAACGACCAGATAAAATATCCTTGTACGTTTACACCAGTTTCGATGGCTTCTGCAATTGCTGAAATATAACCTTAAAAAAATTCAACTCTTTCAGCAACAATCACTTTTCCCTCTATCAATTTATCATCAAATACGCAGCCATTTTCGGTAATAAAAATCGGTGGGTTTTCATATCGTTCCGCAATCCATTGTACTAATTTTTTGCAACCCCAGGGTACAATCGAACATTGCATATCGGTTAGTTTCCAGTCGGGTGAAATACTAAGATTAATATCCTGGTCTTCGGATAAACCACCTTTGCCGTACACACTACCTGCTGCTTTACTATTGGTTGCATCAGATGCATTCATGGTGGTGTAATAATTTAACCAAAAAAAATCTGAAGACCCTTTAAGCAGTTTTTTTTCAGCTTCAGTAAATGTTGGTAACCGCTTACTCAGTCTTTCTTTCATCACCGCAGGATAATCTGCTTTATAAACAGGATCAGCAAACCAGGCTAAGAAAAATTCAAATGATCTTTGAGCCGCAGCTTTATTGGTTTCGGTCTCTGTTAAAGGTTCTCACCAATCGCAGTTATTGGTGATACCAATAACACCTTGCTATTGTAGTTAGAATTTATTCCAGTATAAATTTACTGCCCTCGCATGTCCCAGTAATAAATTATACCCGGCATAATAAGGCAGGTTGTTCGATTTTTTCCCTGGTACAAAAACACCATGATCATAACCCAAAATAGCTACCACCCAAGCTTCGTTGATGGTAATCCAATTTTTAACTCTATCGCCAAAATTTTCAAAACAAACACCTGCATAATTGGCAAAAATAGCTTCAATATTGTGCCCCAGCCAGCCATCAATTTCAAACTCCAGTGCTGCAGGTAAATCCCAATGGTATAAAGTAACCCAGGGCTCAATACCTGCGGTCAATAGTTCATTAATAATCTATTGTAAAAATCAATTCCCTGCTGGTTTACAGTGACACGCCCTGCCGGCAGTATCCGTGACCATGCTATAGAAAACCGGTAAGCTTTTAAACTTATGGCTTTCATTAACGCTACATCTTCTGTTATACGATGGTAATGATCTCAGGCTATTTCATCAGTATTACCTTCATATACTATACCGGGAATTAAACAAAATACATCCCAAATGGAAGGTCCTTTGCCATCGGTATTCCATGCACCTTCCATTTGGTAAGAAGAAGTTGCGCTGCCCCAAATAAAGTTTTCAGAAAATTGCTGACTGGTCATTTTATATTATTTTTCCATTTTTAAAAATGCTTTAATAAAATGAAAGCCATCCAATTATTAATAACCGCCAAGTTATACAATTTATATAAATCTTATTTACTATTGCAGTCGTTCTTGCCCATGTAACGTCTAGATAATCTGACAGCGTTTATTTTAATTGAATAAATCTTATAAAAAGAACTTCCTTATTTTAGCTAAATACTAATACTTTTTTAATTTTTATTATTCATATTTAACAGGACGACTTATAAAATATAATTTATTGAAAAATATTGTTTTACTTAAGCCCTATAATTATGTATGTATTGCCGAAATCATTTTTGAAATCTTCTAATACCAAAAAATGTATATTCTATCAACGATTGACTTACTAATTATTCTTGCCTATTTTGCCTTAATGATCTTCCTTGGCTTTTACATGAAAAACAGGGCAAAAAAAAGTAAAGATGCTTACCTGATGGCGGGAAAATCTTTACCGTGGTATGCATTGGGCTTAAGCGATGCAAGTGATATGTTCGATATTAGTGGCACCATTTTACTAACAAGTATGGCTTTTTTATATGGATTTAAAAGTGTTTTTATTCCGTGGATGTGGCCAATATTTAACCAGATTTTTTTAATGGTTTTTTTAAGCCGGTGGTTGCGACGTAGCAATGCCACTACAGGTGCAGAATGGTTGAAAACACGTTTTGGTCTTACTGACAGAGGTGTTGGCCAAAGCCATAAAGTGGTAGTTACCTTTGCCTTGATTTTATGTGTTGGCTATATGGCGTATGCTTTTGTTGGTGTGGGCGAATTTTTACAAATTTTTCTTCCCTACGAAAGACTTAAAGATACTTTCACTTTTTTAAATCATGGTGAAAATGTTTTTACTGCTGGTTCAGATAAATACCGTGCAGCCTTGGAAATTTCCAAACATAGTACAGCTCAATTTTATGGTGTTTCTATATGCCTGATCGCTATGATGTATAGTATCCTGGGTGGTATGCATGGCATTGTACTGGCGGATGTGATCAAGTATATGATCATGATAATCTGTTCGTTTTTTGTTGGCATCATTGCCATGCGGCATCTGAGTGCGACTGGTGTAAATTTATTGGAAAAGGTTCCCAAAGGATGGGACTCTCCCTTCTTTGGTATGGATCTCGGCTTGGACTGGACCAATAAATTAGACGAAGCAAAAATCAAACTGGAAAAAGATGGCTACCAGTTATTCTCTGCCATTATGGGTATGATGTTGTTTAGTGGTATAATGAAGAGCTTGGCAGGTCCTGCTCCTAACTATGATTGCCAGAAAATATTGAGTACCAAAAGCCCGGAAGAAGCGGCTAAAATGAGTGGATTTATTTCGGTGATACTGATGCCGGTAAGATATTTTATGACCATGGGTCTTTGCGTTATGGGTATCCTTTATTTTAAAGACCTTGATATGCGCAATGGTACAGACGGCCTTATGAATTTCGAAAATATCATGCCTTCTGTTATCAGTAAATTTTTACCGGTTGGTTTAATAGGGTTGGTACTGGCCGGTTTTTTAGGTGCCTTCATGAGCAACTTTAGTGGTACTTTAAATGCAGGACAAGCTTATATTGTAAATGATATTTACCTAAAGTATTTTAACCCTAAAGCCGACCGTAAAAAGATTATTGTAATGAGTTACATGAGCGGTATTGTGATGGTAATTTTAGGGATTGGTTTGGGATTACTTATTAAAGATGTGAACATGATATTTAACATCATTACTGCAGGTTTATACGGGGGCTTTGTTTGCGCCAATGTATTAAAATGGTACTGGTGGCGCTTTAATGCCAATGGCTTTTTTTACGGTATGCTTGCGGGGATTGTTGTGAGTGCCATACCTCCATTGTTGAGTGTAACCGGCTTTACCACTTACTTTGATGGAACACGTATGTTGTATTTCTTTCCATTATTTATAATTATTCAATTTGTTGCCTGCATTATTGGAACCTACAGCGCACCCCCAACAGATACGGCAACATTATTGAACTTTTATAAAACCGTTAGGCCGTGGGGTTTTTGGAAACCAATTCACAAAATAGCCGTAACTGAAGATCCTTTTCTTGAGGCCAATAAAAATCTACCCATCAATATATTCAATATTGTACTTGGTATTTTTGGTCAAATTTTATTAATGTTATTGCCTATGTATCTTATTTTAAATCAGTGGACGGGCTTAAGTATTGTGCTTGCATTAACAACAGTTATATTTATAATTATGAAGCGAACATGGTGGAACCGGTTAAAAGATTTTTAAACATTCCCTGATCTTAATTTCAAAGCAGCGATTTTTTATAGATTTAATACCCTTTTCAAAAATATTTTATACAATAATGTGGCTCCGAAAAATAGGAACCACATCATCAATTTATAATAAAAATTAATTCTTATTTAGGAAGTAATACATGATCTATAACATGAATCACACCATTACTTTGATCTACATCAGCGATGGTAACATAAGCAATTCCACCTTTTTCATCTTCGATAGCTACTTTTTTTCCTTTCATTGTTGCATTTAATTTCCCTCCTGCTACTGTTGTTAAAATTGCAGTACCATTACCTGCTTTAATTAAATTAACCAGTTCTTTTGAACTTACTTTTCCTGCAACTACATGGTAGGTTAAAATACCTGACAGCATAGCTTTATTTTCTGGCTTTAACAATGTAGCCACTGTTCCTGCGGGTAACAAATCAAAAGCGGCATTGGTAGGGGCGAATACGGTAAACGGGCCAGGACTTTGCAAAGTTTCTACAAGGCCTGCTGCTTTTACGGCTGCTACCAAAGTAGTATGATCTTTACTGTTAACTGCATTCGAAACAATATCTTTTGAAGGATACATTGCAGCACCGCCAACCATTTTTGTTTTTTCATTCGACATTTTGTCCATTTGAGCAAAAGAAGCATTTGTAAATAATGCCGCCGTTGCAATAATCATTAATGTTTTAAACTTTTTCATTGTGTTGATTTTAATGTTAATTTTTTTAAATTATTCAATTATTTTATACATCTACGTGACTTGATAAAGAATGGATTTTTATTTTTTAAAAAAGCAGTATTTTATTTTTAGAGTGCTATTTTGTTTAATAAGACAGCAAGGAAAAATTGCTTTTTTGAAACAATTTAATAATAGAAGGAAGCAAAAAAAATGTAGAAAGATTTAAGCAAAAAAATATCGGTTTAATAAGCCGGCTTAATAAATATAAAAAAAATTTAAGATTACATTTTACCCATCACAAACATAGGACCTTTGGGTGCTGTATTACCAGACTGGGTTTCAAGCGTTACGGCAAAAGCTTCAACTTTACCAAAAGTTTTCATTTTCTGAATACGGTATTTGTCTCCCTTTTTTGAAGTTAAAATCATACCGCCATCTACCGGCTTACCATCTACAATAGCCCATAATTGGTATTGCATGCCTTTGGGCGTTTCAGGTAAATCACTGGGATCTATGTACACTTCACCCGTATTTTCCATCCAAAATATTTTTGCGGCAGCATCTGGAGCTGCATCTAAACCGTGTAGAGAAACAGGTTTGCTATATTTGCTTTGTACGATCTGCAAATCGCCCTCTATTAACTTGTTTTCCTCTTTTAAACTGGCAAGTTCTTTTGCTGTTTGTTCAAGATTTGTAGCGGTTTTGTTACGCTGATTGAACATTGATATATTGATGGCAATACTTCCAAGTAATAAAGCTACAGAAGCCGCTGTAGCAAATTTCCAGTAAGGCCTGGTTGAAATAATTTTTGCAGTTGAAGTATCTGTCAGCTTAAATACTTTTTCTACAGTGCTCTCCTTATTAATACGTAGAAATATTTTTTCTTTTACTAGAGGATTTGGTTGAACTGAAAATGTTTTTGCGTACAATTCTATTCCTGCTTCAATTTGTGCAAGTTCATTAGCTACCTCGGGATATTGTTGTAAATATAATTGTACTTCATTTACCTCTTCTTGAGAAGCAAGTCCTGTAGCGTACAACTCCAATATTCCTGATAATATAATTTCTTTTGATTCCAATTATTTGTCTTGTAGTAATTTTCTTAATTCTATTATTGCAGTACGCATTCTTGTTTTTACAGTGCCTAATGGTATTCCAAGCTCTTTTGCTATTTCATCCTGTGTATATCCATTAAAATAAGCCATGTCAATAATTATTTTTTGATCAGGTTTTAAACTTTCAAGTTGTTTTCGGAGACCCATCGAGTCAAACTTATTAATATTGATCGTACTATCATGTAAATTACTTACGGAATTTTCATCCCCCGAGATTTTACTTTGCTTTTTATATCCTTTACTACGCAAGGTATCAATGGTAAGATTCCTTGTTAAATTAAGCATCCAGGTAAATAATCTTCCCTTAGATGAATCATAATTTGCAAAGTTATTCCATATTTTAATGAAGGCTTCCTGCAATATATCTTCAGCAAGTGAAATATCTTCTACCATACGAAAAATGATATTATTGAGTGCGGGGGCATAATTATCATATAAATATGAAAATGCCTGCTTATTCTGGTGCTGCAATAAAGCTACCAGCTCGTCTTCTGTATATTTTTTTATTTCGTCCAAAAAAGTAGGTTTCTTAAATTAAGTGGTTAAAAATAAAGAATTTTGAAATATCTTTTACTTTAACACCTTAAAATAAAATATGTTTTTAAAAGCTGCCCCAATTTTATGTGCTATTAATATTTCTAATACAATTGAATTTTATAAATCTAAACTAGGATTTACAGCTATTAATTTTGGCAATTATGCTATTGTACAATTTGGGTATACCGAAATTCATTTTATTATGATTGACAATAAAAAGAAATTTGAAAAAGGGAGTTGTTATATTTTTACAGATAATATTGAAGACCTGTATGCAGATTTGAGTGCCAAAGAATTAATTTATCCTAAAGGGCAATTAATAGCTAAACCCAGGGGATATAAAGAATTTAGTATTTTGGATAACAATGGTAATTCTATATTTTTTGGCCAAAAAAAATAATGCATATCAAATTGATTGCAAGTAGGTAAATAAGTAGTAATCTGCTTTTATCTTACAGATAGATTTTTAAATAGCTCAAAAATAGCGACTAAAATTAAATACTGAATTTTAAGAAATTCTAAAAAATAAAATAATTAGCCAGCTTTTAAATCACCTCTACTTGGTATACTGGACTAAATAAATACATTTTACCTGTTGCTACTTCTTTGCATTTAAATCGTTTTCTTATTTGTTCTTCCTTTGTAAAAACCCTGCCTCCTTTTATTTTAAATACTGCGCCTTGTGGTAGTGTTTCTATTAAAATTACACCATCTTTTTTTTTATCATATTGATGCAATACTCTAAGCAATGACGCATCAGCGCAACTACTGGCAGCTGGATTTTGAAGTGTTTTAAACAATGTTTGCTGAATGTCGGCAGGGAAAATTTTTTTATCTAAGAAATGAGATAATATCTTACTAAATTCATTCTTCCACTCCTGCCCATGAGCCTGTACACGATGCCCATGCCGCTCGTAAGTAAACAAATGTGCCAACTCATGTAAAAGAGTTATTAAAAAAGAATAGGGGTTTAAAGTGCCGTTTACACTTATGCGGTGATTTTTACCCAAATGAGCATTTCGAAAGTCGCCTAAAACTGTTTTGCGTTCACGGGTAATTGTTAATTGTACTTTATAATGAAGTAAATAATGAGACACTTCGTGAAAACTATCAGCTGGTAAATAATTTTTTAAATGGTGTAAAGGAGTTTCCTGTTTAGGCATTTTTTTGTTTGTTCAGTTTTGTAATTAGGCTAACTTCTACCGCTAGGTAAATAAAATAAACAAACATGCCCGCAACTACAGTAACCTTACTAAATTTATCTTTCATTAAAAGCCAGTAAATAAAAATACCAATCATGCACACAAACATTTTAATCATCATTCCCGCCATTACGCTTCTGATAAAAACATTGGGATTTTTGTTATCCAATGCTTTTTTTTGAATAAAAATAGTTATCAGTGAAAGTATCAGAAATAAACTGTTGGCTATTATCAACACATCTTTATCAATATGCCATTTTGCTAATAAAGAACTTGCTAAAAGAAAAAATCCATTACAAATTACAAATACCAACAACAAGGGCAATAACACATTTGTTTTAGCCTTCATTAAATATAAATTATTTTTTAGTATTTATTATTGATTTACTGCAGGAGCTAAATCTATATTAAGCTCTACCACATTGGCACCCATATGGCAACGACCATTAAATGTAGCCGTTGGTTCAACTTCCAATTTTCCCGCATATATATCACCATCTACTATACATTTACCTCTTAATTGCAGTATTTCCTTAATATCAACCAGACCAGTAATTTTACCCATTACATCAGCCTGTCTACCTTTTATAGATCCTTCAATTACTCCATCTGAACCAAGTAAAATTTTGGCCTTTCCACTAATATTGCCAATTAAGGTGCCATCAATTCTAATATCGCCGGTACTATCAATATCACCGGTAATAGTTGTACCTGCACCAATAATGGTAGTGCCTCCTACTGGAATTTCAGATGCAGAAGATTTCGATTTTGACTTAAACATAACATTGATTTTTTTAGGTTTGGAACTTGTTGGTTTTTAAAACTTTCTTATAGAAATTTATATTTTATGTTTTTGTTGCCATTCAAGATAAGTAATATTTTAATCTAGTCACTTAAAAATCAATCAATAGGCACTTTATCCGCAGCCACTATTATAAATATTCCTTATACCATTTTTTAATCTTTGAAATAGAACAACGTTTAAATATTGTTCGTGGTATAAAATGTGTATTAAGTTTTTTTATTCATTCGTATTATCTTCTTTTGGCAACTCTAATTTATTGGTATCCCGTGAAGATATTTTACCATCCAGCACTTTTTTAAGATCGTCCAGATATTGTTGTTTAAATTTCATGGCGTTTTCCATAGAATCTGTTCTAATTTTAAGTTGCCTAAACTCTTTAACCTGCCTTGCATCCCCATATCCCACGCCCGGCAAATAGTATTTTATGGGGGTAAAAACTATTAGAGCTACTGTTAAAATGGTAAACAAAACAAAAACAGTGCTTAGTACAATATAAACACTGAGCCTGCTAAGCCTAAACTTTACCACTTCCTCATAGGTATCTTCGTTCATCACAACCAGCAGGTATCTGTTGCGCAAACGTTTTAATGTACTATTTCCTTCTAACCGGGTCATAATTCTTTATTGGATGTTAAAAATAAGAAACCAGAGGCACTATCGCTTAGTAATTGGCAAAAATAACCGATATTTAGCGGCATTATTTAATCATTTATCCATGCACAAAAGGATCACGCTACCGATATTGTTTTCATTTGTACTGTTCTCTTTAGTTAACAGCGTTTTTGCACAACCTGCATGGACTATTAATTTGCTGGACTCCTCTAAAAGATCTAAAAAGTTTGAGGAGCAAAAGTTAGGTTCTGAGAAAATGGCAGAAAAAAAATTCACCAAAATAAGGCATCTTTTTCAAAATAATTATACCCATTTTAATTATTATTATAATGCGAATAATAAAATTAATGCAGTTATAGAAAGAGCTAAGGTTTCTCAAAAAGATGATTACACTAGGTTGCTCAGATACTATCCTTATAATTTAGATAATACTGCCACTCAAAAAATAGAGTTAGACTCTGTAATTTATAAAGCTACCGCTGGTATTTTATTGCACGATTTACGAAATGACTGGATAGACAACATGTATCTTTTAATGGGGCAGGCTTATTTTTTAAAGAAAGATTTTGATTCAGCTGCAGCTACTTTTCAATTTATTAACTACCAGCTTTTTCCCCGGAAAAAAAATGAGGATGATAACCGTGTAGTGGGCACAAAAGATGCATCAAGCAATGGCACACTTAGTATTGCAAACAAAGAGAAGTTAAATGTATTACAAAAATTGACAGCCCAGCCACCCAGCAGAAATGATGCATTGATTTGGCTGGTACGTACTTTAATTGAACAGAATGAATTAGGCGATGCAGCATCCTTAATCAACATTTTACAACATGACCCTAATTTACCAAAACGCCTTTCCAACGATCTTGCAGAAACCAATGCTTACTGGTTTTTTAAACAAAATATGTTTGATAGTTCAGCAACCTATTTAGAACAGGCTTTAAGCAATACAGAAACAATAGAAGATAGGGCAAGAGCTGAATATTTATTGGCCCAGCTGTATGAAATAAGTCACCGGTTTGATCAAGCTACAATTTATTATAACAAAGCGTCTATACATACTACCGATCCGTTGATGGATATTTATGCCCAATTAAACAATGCAAAAATGATAAAGGGCATGGATTCTGTAGAACGAAAAAAAGGCATTGATAATCTGATACGAATGTCGAAAAAAGATAAATTTCTATCCTACCGAGATATCATTTATTATTCTGCGGGAGATTTGGCCATGCAAAAGCCAGATGTTGCCGACAGTCGTTTTTACTATAATTATGCTCCCACTGTTTTAAACACGCAAAAACCAGATACCAATACGGCTGTTTTGTATTACAACAAAAGTTTACAATACAATGAAAATAATATTTCGTTTAGGAATAAAGCTTTTTTAAAATTAGCAGATATTGCTTACGACCGCAAACAATTTAAAGTATCATTTGCGATGTATGATAGTTTGCAATCTGGAGATACCTCGTTAAATGACAGGCTAGTAGAAATTCAGGATAGAAGAAATAGTTTATCAAAAATTGTAGAAAAAATAATCATTATTGAAAGAGAAGATAGTTTGCAAAAAATTGCCGCCATGCCGGTTGCAGAGCGAACAACTTTTATAAAAAAGATGGTGAAAAAATTTCGTAAAGAAAAAGGATTGAAAGAGGAAGAAGCCATTGACTACGGTTCTACAGACATGACCTTTGAGGGTAAAAAAAATGAACCTTCGGATCTGTTTGCAAGCAGTAGCACAAAGGGTGAATGGTACTTTTACAACGCCTCTTTAAAATCGAAAGGACTAACTGAATTTAAAAGAAAATGGGGCAGCAGAACAAATGCAGATAACTGGAGAAGAAAAAGTGCAATAGCAACAGTTACAAAAAATGACTCTATTACACTTCCCCCAGATATGGGCATTACAGATCTTGATGCACCAGTTACTTTAAAAGCTACTGATCAAAAGCAACCCCTCGGATTTAAGAGTGAAATAAAAAATATACTACCGCAAGATGTAAGCTTTGAAGGATTAATGGCTAACATCCCTTTAACGCCCGAAAAAATAGTTATCAGTAATTCCCTGATAGCTGTAAGTTTATTTGATCAGGCTAAACTATACCAAACTGAACTCGAGGATTATCAACAGGCCATCGTTACTTTTGACCAATCTTTACAACTTTTTCCTGATTCACTTTACAATGGAGATATTTACCTCGGCCTGTATTTTTGTTATACAAAATTAGGCAATCCTCAAAAAGCTGCTTATTATAAAAATCTGGTAACCGCAAAATTTGCCGGTAGTGCTGCAAATAAATTATTGACTAATCCACTTGGCGCAAATCTAGGTTTAAAAAATAAGGAAGGTACCCTGCGATACGAATCAATTTATAATTTATTTATTGAAGGAAAATTTGAGGAAGCCCTTTTAGAAAAGAAAAAAGCTGATAGCTTGTATGGAAATAATTACTGGAGCCCTCAATTATTATATATAGAAGCGGTCTATTTTGTAAAGCAACACCAGGACAGCATTGCAATTGAGAAATTAGACAATATAATAAGCTTGTATCCAAAATCGCCTTTAGGACAAAAAGCTGAGCGCATGATTGATGTTTTAAAAAGAAGAGCAGCTATTGAAACGTATTTAACAAACCTTGAAATTACCAGGGCAAAAGAAGATGATGTAGTAGTTGTGCCAAAAGAAAAATTAGTACGAAACGACACAAACCTGATTATTTCTCCAAAGCATTTTGATAGTAGCAAAGCTGTTATTCCACCTCCCATTATTACAGGTAAGGACTCGGTAAAAAAGGCTGTGCCAGTTCTGGTAAATGGCCCTTACACATTTAAGCCCGCTGCTCCCCAAAATGTAATTATGGTGTTAGATAAAGTTGATGGTACCTACATCAACGAATCTAAAAATGCCTTTGCCCTTTTTGTTGCAGAAAATTTAAGAGGACAAGCTATTGCAGTAACAAAAACTGCTGTTGATAAAGATATTTCACTATTGGTATTTTCCACTTTTGAAAATGCAGATGCAGCCTTGCTATTTTTAAATAAAGTAAAAAAAGCAGCACCCGATGAAGTGTCGTGGCTGCCGGCTAGTAAGTATTCTTTCCTGATTATTTCAGATGATAACCTTCAATTGTTACAACTCAATAAAAATTTAAAAGAATATAAAGACCTTTTAAATAAACAGTACCCCGGTAAATTTTAATAGCTTGCATTTTTAAAAACTTATCGGTAAAAAAAAATTACTATATCATTAATAAACAGAAAACAGGATAATGAAAAGTTCAGTAAAAATTTTATGGCGTATTTTTTTTGGTAGTTTATTGCTGGTAATCCTAATTTTTACAGCTGCTAATTTTGGCTTGTTGGGTAAAATGCCCTCTTTAAAAGAATTAGAAAATCCTGAAGCAGATTTGGCCAGTGAAGTGTATACTTCAGATGGAAAACTGATGGGTAAATATTACGCAGAAAATCGAAGCGAAGTAAAGTACAATGAAATTTCACCCAATATTATTCACGCATTGGTAGCTACAGAAGATCAATATTTTTATGATCATTCAGGCATTGATGCAAAAGCAGTTGCAAGGGCAGTAATAAAATTAGGAACAGATGGAGGAGGAAGTCCGATTACACAGCAATTAGCCAAAATGATGCTCGGGCAAGGAAAAGGAAATATTGTAAAAAGAGGATTTCAAAAAATTAAAGAATGGGTAATTGCGGTAAAGCTTGAACGCAATTTTACAAAAGAAGAAATTATTACGCTTTATCTTAACAGGGCTCCATGGGGAAATAATTATGGAATTAGAAATGCTTCAAGAATTTACTTTCAAAAGGAGCCATTGGAGTTAAATATAGAAGAGTCAGCCGTGTTAGTGGGCATGTTAAAAGGTTTTATCTATGATCCTATTCGCCATCCGAGTGCATCGCTAAACAGACGCAATACAGTAATTGAAAGAATGGTGGAATCTAAACAACATTATCTTACAAATGACCAGGCTAATAAGTTAAAAGCAAAGCCACTAATAACCAATTTTAAAAAAGTAGATGACAATGTTGGGATAGCGCCCTATTTCCGTTTTGCTGTTGCAGATAAAATGAGGGATTGGTGCAAAACACACACCAATCCAAAAACCGGAGATAATTATGATTTGTATAGAGATGGATTAAGAATTTATACCACCATCAATTCTAAAATGCAGCAATATGCAGAAGAGTCTGTGGTGCAGCAAATGCCGGTGATTCAAAAAAAATTAAATGCTTTATTAAAAACCGGTGGCGATAAAATGTGGAAAGAGCATGAAAATGTTATTGAAGCTGCCATGAAAAGTAGTGAGCGTTGGAAAAACCTGAAAGAAGAAGAAGTAAAAGAAGCCGATATTAAAAAATCATTTCTTGTTAAAATAAAAATGAAAGTATTTGCCTGGAATACAAAAAGAGAGTTAGATACCTTAATGACACCAAGGGATTCTATTAAATATCACCGGCAATTATTACAAACATCCTTTGTAGCAATCGATCCCAAAACAGGGGAAATAAAGTGTTGGGTAGGCGGTATCGATTTTAAATGGTTTAAATATGATCATGTTACTGCCAGCAGGCAAGTTGGTTCAACTATTAAACCACTTATTTATGCTTTAGCCGTGCAGGATGCAGGTTATACCCCTTCTACAATAATTCCCGGCGGTGCGGTACAATATGGTAAAATATCAAGAACATTCGATGGCGGTGGAGGCACATTGGCTAATTGCCTCGCCTTTTCAAAAAATACCGCTTCTGTAAGGATGACAAATATGTTAGGCGTAAACCGAGTTATTGAGTTTGCTAAAAGTGTTGGTGTAAGTGCAAAACTACCACCCTACATTTCCCTTGCTTTAGGTGCGGCTGAAATTCCTTTATTGCAAATGCTGCAAGCTTACACCATGTTCCCCAATAAAGGGTTTACCACAGAACCAATATTAATAAGCCGTTTAGAAGATAAAGATGGTAATTTATTAGAAGAGTTTACTTCGGTTTCTGGCAAGCAGGTAATGAGTGAGCAGGATGCATTTACAATGGTAAAACTTATGGAAGGCGTAGTAGAAATAGGAACAGGACGATCTTTAAACAATTACAATATCCCTGCTCAAAAAGCAGGAAAAACCGGCACTACCAATGACAATGCTGATGGCTGGTTTATGGGTTACACACCAGAATTACTTGCAGGAACATGGGTTGGTTGTGATGATCCTTTTATTAGAATATATACTGGTACTAGTGGTGGTAATGAAATGGCCTTACCTAAATGGGGCTATTTTATGAAAAAAGTTTATGCAGATAAAAATCTTTCTTATGGAAAAACGTTGAATTTTGAAGAACCTGCCCAAATGACCAAAGATCCTATTTATGCAGATCAAAATTTTAAAGACATTGTAAACAGTGGAGATACTACTAATCAAGATCAGGGCAATGGCAATGCCGGAGATTTTATTGTTGATCCCACTACAGATAGCAAAACTCCGGAAGTACCAGTTGAAAGTGAATTTGGTGATACCAAAAAAGATACTATTTCAAAAGTAAAAACTAAATCGATTATTCCTGCAACATTGCCTAAGCCTTTAGAAGAAAAAAAAGATATGAAGGCTGCAATGCCTGCACCTATTAAACTTGATGTTGATAAAAATAAAAAAGTGATAACTCCAGATAAAAATAAGCCAGTAAAAAATAATGATTATTAGTTTAAAATATCTGTAACAACTTAAACGGGCTGCTTAAAAATAGCCCGTTTTAAATTGATCAATTCTTGCCCTATAAATATTTTACGTTTTTCTTCTTTAATTGAATAAAAGCATTTAAAAAACTAACTAACCACCCAGGAAATACAATTGTTATTAAAAAATAAGATGTGAACCAAAAGATAAACAGGCGATTTTTTAAAAACCATACAATGAGCAATGCCTCCATTACCTGTTAAAATAATTTTATCAATATGCAGGTGTTCTATAAAATCAATCTCTCCTTCACCATACCATTTGTATAAAGATTCTTTAATACTCCATGCAGTTGTAAACATCGTATCATAAAGAAATTCAATGGCAACATTTTCGATTAACAGAATCATCTCCTGTTCCTTATCTGACAAAAATTTATGCTTTACAATTGCCACTTTTTTAGTAACCAGTTCTACATCTACTCCAACTCTTTGTGTACTGCTTACCATCACGGCCGCATAATCTCCGCAATGAGAAATAGAAAAATGATAGGCTTCATTTTCCAAAAAAGGTCTTCTTGTATCTGCAATGCGTATCAGTTCGTAAGGAAAATCAGGGTACAATTCTTTTAGTAAATACCTGCCTGCCAAATGCTGCAGTTGTTTGCGAGGATGCGTAATTTGTCGTTGCAATGGCACCTGCTGTAAAAAAAAATCCTTTCCTTCGGCTATATGCCAAACACCTAATTTTGTTGTAACGTTGATATTTTGTTGATAAACGAGCGGCATAAGTGCAATTGAATCGACTGATTGGTGACCGAATATTTTATTTTTACAAAATAACAGCTAAACATTTTTATACAACAATTTATTACAATCAATGATTCTCAGCGACACAAGAATTTTAGAAGAAATAGAAAAAGGTACTATTAAAATACTTCCTTTCACAAGAGACTGCCTCGGTAGTAATAGCTATGATGTGCATTTGGGTAAACATCTTGCCACCTATTTAAATAAGGAGCTAGATGCTAAAAAACACAACCAAATTCACCATTTTGAAATTCCGGAAGATGGTATTTTATTGCTACCGCATGAATTTTATTTAGGCGTTACAGAAGAGTATACAGAAACACATGCACATGTGCCTTTTTTAGAAGGAAAATCTTCTACAGGCCGCCTTGGTATTGATATACATGCTACCGCAGGAAAAGGAGATGTTGGCTTTTGTGGCAACTGGACATTAGAGATTTCTGTAAAACAACCCGTTAGGATTTATAAAGGAATGCCGATTGGGCAGTTGATTTACTTTCCTGTAGATGGAGAAATAGAAGTAAAATATAATCAAAAGAAAAGCGCTAAATACAGTGGTCAACACAACAAGCCTGTAGAAAGTATGATGTGGAAGAACGAGTTTTAATTGTGCTTCCAAATATAAAAATTTAACAGCGAAGCAAAGCTTACCCAAAAAATATAGGGAACTAATAACCATGCTGCCGTAGACGAAATTTTTCCAAACCATATAATAGTGAATAAAATTGCTATCCACATTGCTATTATTTCAACGAAAGCCCAACCAGGTTGTTTTGCGTAAAAAAATATAAAAGACCAAAAAAAATTGAACGCCAATTGAATACCAAATAAAATTAACGCTGTTTGTTTAACCGTATTGGTGGTTTCCGATTTCCAAACAAGGTATAAAGCAATACCCATCAATAGGTACAGTGCTGTCCACACGGGTGCAAATAACCAATTCGGTGGGTTAAAAGATGGCTTGTTGGCAACTGCATACCAGCCATTAACACCAGCTGAGGTAAAAAAACCTGCAATACCAGCAACTACTAAAGGGATAAGTATTGAGATAAATAATTTCATTCTATTGCAATTTATTTTTTAAAAAATATTTAATAGCCGAATCAGCAAATAAAAAACCCACAAATAGTAAAGAAATGCTTCTATTACAAAGTTCCATATTTTTTGTAATAGGCGATTAAAAAACCTGTTACTTCATCATAACTTAAAACACCGGAAGGCTGTTGATTGCTCTGTAAATATTTTCCATACAACCATCTAATTACTGGCTCAACAGGGTTTTGATGACGTTTGTTAAAATTACTCAATTCTTTTAAATCAGCTTTTACTGCTGGTAACAATTGGCGAGCCAATGATTTAGCTGCTGCAGAATCAACGGAATAAAGATTTCTATCAGTATATAAAAAAAGATCAAGATAAACAGAATATAAAAATATACTATCTTTTGATGAGGACGCAGCCAGATAACCAACAAAATTAGCTTCATTTTCTTTTGCATAGCCAAGCTGGTGGGCTATTTCATGGCAGGTTGTGTAGGGTTGTAAAAATTTTGGCACTGTAGTATTTATTTGTGCTTCGCCGGTAAATGGATTGTAATAACCGGTAAACCCAATATAATTTCCTAGCCAGCCCCACAAAGAAATTTTTACCGATGGACTCCGATATTGTAAAAAAGAATACTTCTTATAAACTTCCTCGTAAGCTCCGGAAGAACGGCTGAAAATTTCATTGGTCGTCAATACAATTGTTCCATTTCTTAAAATGGAAGTCTTGCTTTCATTAACTTTTTGCAATAAAATAGTACTAACATTTTTTAAATCCTGTGGTATATACTTTTCCATTTTTAATCCTAATTGACTGGCAATACCTTGCCGGTTATAATTAAACCCCCAAAAAAAATTAAATCCTATATAAATAAGCAACAAATAAATAATACTTGTAAATATTTTTTTTAATATTAATTGCTTTGATATTTTATTATTAACCAAGGCTTTTACGCTGATGGTAACTTTCCATAATAGCCAGATAGCAACAATACCATATAGCAAGTCCCCCATGCTGAAAGGAATCCAGCCGGTTAATTTTCTAAAAAAAATGGCAACATAAGGATATACACATGTAGAATAATACTGCTCAATTAATAAAATATTGGCTGAAAACAAACGAATAAATAGGACTAAAATGAGTAAAATCCCTATCAAAATCCAATTCTTTTTATACATCATATTTACTAAAAATAATGAAAAACAAGCGCTGCTTAAATTTTACCATAATAATTTGTTTTAATTGTACAAAATTAACCTAAAAAACATACCTTTGCCGTCCTTTAAACCGAAGGTAATGGGAAAAAAAAAGGCAATAGAGATAGCTTTTGTGGGTTTAAAGCCCGGCATTCATGAGTTTACCTACGAAATAGGTGATGCTTTTTTTGCCGATGTAGAAACGAGAGAGTTTGCTAATTGTAGCGCAACTGTAAAGCTTCAGTTAGATAAAAAAAGTAGCTTTTTGTTACTTAAATTTGAAGTTGGTGGCAAAGCGGATGTAATTTGTGATAGGTGTGGTAATAAATTAAATAAAGATCTCTGGGACGAATTTAATATGTTGGTTAAAATGGTAGATAATCCTGATGAAATGAATCAGCAGGAAGAAGACCCGGATGTTTTTTATATATCCAAAACAGAAAGTCATATTTACCTCAACGATTGGATTTTTGAGTTTGTTAGTTTGAGTGTGCCATCTCAAAAATTATGCAGTGAAGAAGAATTTGGAGGCCCTAAGTGTAATAAGGAAGTATTGGAAAAGCTGAAAGAAATGGAAGCAAATGAGGATGCAAACAATGCCAACACTCTTTGGAAAGGATTAGAAAAATTTAAAAAGAAATAATACCTGCTATAAGCTACAAGAATACTAAATAATTTATAATAACAATTAAAATTTACAGATATGCCAAATCCGAAACGACGCCATTCGCAACAGCGCAGCGCAAAGAGAAGGACGCATTACAAAGCAAGCGAAACTACGTTAACCGTAGATAAAACTACCGGAGAAACACATGTACGTCACCGTGCACATGTAAGTGAAGGCAAATTATACTACAAAGGTCAGGTGGTTGCTGAAAAGGCACCCCTAAAAGCATAATATTTTTCAAATGCTGAATTCTAAATTCTAAATTCGATTACTGAATTTGGAACTTAGAATTTTTTATTTAATGAATGTACCATGAATATTGCACTGGATATGATGGGTGGCGACTATGCCCCTCTTGAAGCAGTAAAAGGTATTTCACTATTTTTAGCCGAAGGTGGAAAAAATATTACGCTAACGCTTATTGGCGAAGAAACCAAAGTGAAAGCACTGCTATTGGCAAATGCTATTCCGTTGGAAAATATAGTTGTTGTGCATGCTGCACAATGCATTGACATGCACGAACACCCTACTAAAGCGCTTCGTGAAAAACAACAATCTTCCATTGCAATAGGATTTAATTTATTGGCCACCGGAAAAACGGATGCTTTTATCAGTGCCGGAAATACTGGTGCAATGATGGTTGGAGCACTGTTCAGTATTAAAGCCATTGAAGGAGTTACAAGGCCTACTATTGGCGCTTATATCCCAAGAGAAAATGGCAGGCTGGGTTTATTGGTAGATGCCGGTATAAATGCTGATTGCAAGCCTGAAAATTTAACCCAATTTGCTATACTTGGTTCACTCTATGCAGAACATATTTTGGGGTATCAAAATCCAAAAGTTGGGCTCATTAATTTGGGAGAAGAAGAAGGTAAAGGAAATTTGCTGGCACAAGCCGCCTATCCACTATTAAAAGAAAATAAGCACCTTAATTTTATTGGTAACATTGAAGGCAGGGACATTTTAATCAACAAAGCCGATGTAATGGTATGCGATGGTTTTACCGGTAATGTGGTATTAAAAATGGCCGAAAGTATTTACGATCTTGCAAAACGCAGAAATATTAACGATGAGCACTTTGACCGTTTTAATTTTGAAGTATATGGAGGCGTACCTGTTTTGGGTGTCGCAAAACCTGTCATCATTGGGCATGGAATTTCTAAAGACGTTGCTTTTAAAAATATGATTTCCACTGCACAGCGTATGATTGAAAAAGATTTAATGCAAAAGATGAAAGATGTATTTGAACAAAAAGGATAAAGTAAGCGCAGATAAATTCCTTATTTAAAAAATATAAGCCAATCTAAATCCAAGTGCTCCTTTTGTTCCATTTTTTGAGTAGCCTTCATATTTAAATGTGGCATCTACAGCTTTGCCTTTTTTGGTATTAAATTCATACCCTACTTGAGGGGAATATGAAAATGCAGTGCCCCCCTCATTGTTTAATTTATTCAAAAAACCAACACCTGCCTGCAAAGCACAATAAACTCCTCCACTTAAAAAATACTTTGCTCCAATTCTGAGCGGTATGATAGTTTGACCCGCATATTTTAAACCAGACCCGTAAGATTTACCAGCATAAGAAATAATGCCAAATGTTGCAGTTCCAAATAAATGCTCCTGAATAGATATTTCAGCCTGTACACTAGCTCCAATTCCAACTGAATGTGAGGTAGCAAATGTACCAGTTGCAAATCCAAGTTCTGGCCCAACACTAAATTTAAAAGCAGGTTGATTTTGTGCTAATAAAGCAGAAGAGGCACAAAATGCCATCAACAAAAATAAAGGTATCTTTTTCATTTTACAGCTGTTTTTGATAATACAAATGCACGATCGTAAAGTTCGAACTAAAAAAGGATAAATTATGCATATCCATTTTTTTAATAGCTAATTATTTAGTGAAATTTATTATAAATTTCACTTTAGTCAAAAATAAAAATTGAAATTTTATTACTAAATATTTTTTAAATGAAGGTTATAAATTCTCTAGCATATCTTTTGTCATGTCCGATAAATCATAATCTTCTTTCCAACCCCAATGGTTTCTTGCTACACTATCATCAATACTTTGTGGCCAGCTGTTAGCAATTTGTTGCCTATAATCAGGTTTGTAAGTAATTGAAAATTCAGGGATATGCTTCTTAATTTCGGCAGCTATTTCTTTAGGCGAAAAACTCATTCCGGAAATATTATATGAGGTGCGTATTTTAATTTTTTCTACTGGTGCCTCCATTAATTCGATTGTTGCTTTTATTGCATCCGGCATATACATCATTGGTAAGTAAGTATCTTCCCGCAAAAAACATTCATATTTTTTTTCTTCCAGTGCTTCATGGAATATTTCAACCGCATAATCTGTAGTTCCTCCGCCAGGTGCACTTTTATAACTGATTAAACCCGGGTAACGAATACTTCTCACATCCAACCCCCAACGCTGGTGATAATAATTACACCAAAATTCTCCAGCATATTTACTAATTCCATACACCGTTATTGGCTCTATAACAGTTTGCTGTGGACAATTTTGTTTTGGCGATGTTGGTCCAAATACAGCAATACTGCTTGGCCAGTAAATTTTATGTATTTTTTCTTCCTTTGCTATATCCAGTACATTCAGCAAGCTCTGCATATTTAAACTCCAGGCCAGATTAGGATTTTTTTCGCCGGTGGCAGAAAGAATAGCCGCCAGTAGATATATCTGTGTAATATTTTGCCGTATCACCTGCACATGCAACATTTCTTTATTCATCACATCCATACTAACATAAGGGCCTGAACCTTTTAGTAATTCATTTTCTTCTCTTAAATCACTGGCTACTACATTGGCATTTCCATATATTTTACGCAGAGCTAAGGTAAGTTCAACTCCTATTTGGCCACTGGCTCCTATTACCAAAATTTTCTCTTTCATCATATCAAAATATCTTATTAAGTTGTAAATGTAATTTGAAATGTATAAATAGTAATTTTACAAAATGGAAAAATATTTGAATGATCTATTCATAAAGCAACAATACGATAAAAATAATTTTTTTCTTATTGCAGGTCCCTGCGTGGTGGAGAGTGAAGAACTTGTAATGGAAGTGGCTGAGAAAGTTTCAAAAATTTGTGCAAACCTTGGTATACCTTATGTTTTCAAGGCTTCTTACCGCAAAGCCAACCGTACCAGTGGTAGTTCTTTTACTGGTATTGGTGATATAGCTGCTTTAACCTTATTAAAAAAGGTAGGCGAAAAATACAGTTTACCAACTGTGTCTGATATTCATGCACACGAAGAAGCGGCAATGGCGGCTGATTATGTTGATGTGTTGCAAATACCTGCCTTCTTATGCAGGCAGACAGATATATTGATAGCCGCCGCAGCAACCGGAAAAATTGTAAACGTAAAAAAAGGCCAATTTGTAAGTGGACCTTCAATGAAATTTGCTGTTGAAAAAATTAAAAATGCCGGTAATGCTAAAGTGATGCTTACTGAAAGAGGTAATACATTTGGCTATCAGGATATGGTAGTTGATTACCGTAATATTCCTTTAATGAAAGCGCATGATGTACCGGTAGTGATGGATTGTACGCATAGTTTGCAACAACCCAATCAAACTTCAGGTGTAACGGGTGGTAATCCCCAATTAATAGAGACGATTGCCAAAGCTGCAATAGCTACTGGTTCCGACGGATTGTTTATTGAAACACACCCTAATCCTTCAGTAGCTAAAAGCGATGGAGCTAATATGCTGCACCTAAATTTGCTGGAACCTTTATTGGAGAAGTTAGTACGTTTAAGGGCTGCGGTTGTTTAATAAACTATTAACGTTTTATTAATTGGTATATTAAAGTATTTGGTAGCATTTTAAAATGCTTTTAATAGGCTTTTGTAATGTTGCTTAGACTTTAAAACCCTATTTTTTACAGGTTTCCTTTGTTGAAATTTCTACTTTTTCTCCTGATATTTTTAAGTAAAGATTTATTAAAAAAATTTCAATAAAAACTTTACACGCTGGTTCATCAAATAGTTTCAATATTTTAATAAATCCCTTGTCAAGTTTTTCGTGAACTATAAGATAATCATCTGCTATATAATGAATATTTATCAGTGTTGCTAGATGTTGTCACAGCACTCTGTAGTGTGTATGATGATATTAATGCAATCATAAATAAAGTAAGAGAATTATGAAATGAACAAACTATTTGTTCGTCACAGATATCTTAAAGGATTTCGCCTTGCATTAACGATATATTTTCTAATATTTAACCAAAATGCCACAAATAAATAAATAATTAACGGAGAGCCCATAGTTAAAAACGAAATATAAATAAAGTTTTTACGAATGGTTGAAGTTGCAATGCCCATTTTTTCACCAATAGCACTGCATACACCAAATACCTGCCACTCAATAAATTGTTTAAAACGATTCATACTACTAATGTAAAAAAATAAAATTAAATATAGCGATAAGATTGGTGACAAAGCTTACTCCATTTTTTGTAATTTTACACCCAATCCGATTATTTATTGTAGCAACAATCAAGCCTTTCTACAATATGTAACCGATACATTCTACAAAATAAAACCTTTTTAGCATGGCCTTCGACATTAAAATGATTAAAAAAGTGTACGCCAATTTCGGCAGTCGCATTGAAGCTGCACGTAAAGCTGTTGGCAAGCCACTTACACTTACAGAAAAAATATTGTATGCCCATCTTTGGCAAGGTGAAGCAACCACAGCTTTTGAAAGAGGAAAAAGTTATGTAGATTTTGCCCCAGATCGTGTTGCAATGCAGGATGCTACAGCTCAAATGGCATTATTGCAATTTATGCAGAGTGGTAGAATTAAAGTGGCGGTACCTTCTACTGTGCATTGCGATCATTTAATTGAAGCTAAATTAAATAGTAAAACAGATTTAGACAGGGCGGTGCATGAAAGCAGTGAAGTATACGATTTTTTAGCTTCAGTAAGCAACAAATATGGTATTGGATTTTGGAAACCCGGAGCTGGAATTATTCACCAGGTAGTATTGGAAAACTATGCATTCCCCGGTGGCATGATGATAGGCACAGATAGCCATACGGTAAATGCTGGCGGTTTGGGAATGATTGCTATTGGTGTTGGTGGGGCAGATGCCTGTGATGTAATGGCTGGCCTTGCCTGGGAATTAAAAATGCCTAAATTAATTGGCATAAAACTAATAGGCAAGTTAAATGGATGGACGGCTCCTAAAGATGTTATTTTAAAAGTAGCAGGTATATTAACAGTAAAAGGCGGCACTGGTGCTGTAGTTGAATATTTTGGTGAAGGTGCTACCAGCATGAGTTGTACTGGCAAAGGAACTATTTGTAATATGGGAGCCGAAGTTGGTGCCACTACTTCTTTATTTGGATACGACTCCAGTATGAGCCGGTATTTGAGTGCAACAGGAAGAGAAGAAATTGCAGCTGCAGCTGATGCCATTGCGGCCCATTTAACCGGCGATGAGGAAGTATATGCAAATCCGGAAGCCTATTTTGACCAGGTAATTGAAATTGATTTAAATACGTTAGAACCTCATTTAAACGGCCCTTTTACACCTGATTTAGCAACGCCGATTTCTAAGATGAAAGAAATGGCTGCAGCAAACGGATGGCCTACAAAAATAGAAGTTGGTTTAATTGGTAGCTGTACAAACTCCTCTTACGAAGATATTAGCAGGGCCGTTAGTCTTGCTCAACAGGTTACAGATAAAGGATTAAAACTGCACGCAGAATTTAAAATTACACCAGGTAGTGAGTTAGTGCGTTATACTATTGAGAGAGATGGATTTTTAAACGTATTTGATAAAATTGGTGCTACTGTTTTCGCCAACGCCTGCGGTCCGTGTATTGGTATGTGGGCAAGGGTTGGTGCAGAAAAAGCAGAAAGAAATACCATCGTCCATTCCTTCAACAGAAATTTTGCCAAACGTGCTGATGGCAACCCCAATACTTTTGCCTTTGTGGGTAGTCCAGAAATAGTAACTGCTATGGCCATTGCCGGAGACCTTTCTTTTAATCCGTTAACTGATTACTTAACCAATGATAAAGGTGAGCAGGTAAAATTAGATCCTCCAACCGGTTTTGAATTACCGCTAAAAGGTTTTGATGTAGAAGATGCCGGTTACCAACAACCTGCAGAAGATGGCAGCACCGTAGAAGTTATCGTATCACCAACAAGTAAACGCTTACAATTATTAGATCCATTTACAGCATGGGAAGGCGTTGATCTTAAAGGTTTAAAACTATTAATAAAAGCCAAAGGAAAATGTACTACCGATCATATCAGTATGGCCGGACCATGGTTAAAATTCCGTGGACATTTGGATAATATCAGCAACAATATGCTGATTGGTGCCATCAATTTTTTTAATGAAAAAACAGATGCTGTAAAAAATCAACTTACTGAAGATTACGGTACAGTACCAAATACCCAAAGAGCTTACAAAGCAGCAGGCATCGGCACTATAGTGGTAGGTGACGAAAATTATGGCGAAGGTTCATCAAGAGAACACGCTGCTATGGAGCCTCGTCATTTAGGTGTACGTGCCGTATTGGTTAAATCATTTGCACGCATACACGAAACCAACTTAAAAAAGCAAGGTATGCTGGCATTAACTTTTGCCAATAAAGAAGATTACGACAAAATACTTGAAAATGATACCATCGATATTGAAGGGTTAACTTCTTTTGCACCCGGCAAGGCATTGCATCTTATTCTGCACCATGATGCAGATGGTACTATCGAAACAATTCTTGTAAATCACACTTATAATGATCAGCAAATTGAATGGTTTAAAGCAGGTGGTGCTTTAAACATTATCCGCAGAGAATTTGCTGCTAACAATATTTAAAAAACAAAATAATTAATAAAAAAAGGCTTTAACTATTTGAAGGCTTTTTTTATTAATTATTTTGTTCCTTTTTACCCTGATGGTTTTCATCGTAAGTCATAACCCTATAGCCTGATTTAGGAAAATCAAATTTGGCAACAGGAACAGCTCCTAAATCAGCAGTAGCTAACACATAAATAAATTTCATTTTGCCACTTTTAAATTCGTATTGTACCGGCAATCCTTGTAAATTTTTAAAGGCTTGATTATACTCCTTATTATTGATATTTATATCCGGTGCAAAATAAACAGTCATTGCAGAACCATCTTTTAATATTGCTGTAGCTTTTGTGCAATTATAACCTGCAACAATCTTTCTTTCTGAAGTTATTTCAAAAGCAATTCCTTCAAATTTTTTATTTTGACTGATCCAGTTATCCCTGGTTAATGTTATCATTAATTTCTGTCCGCTGTACTCTTTCAATATTATACCTAACCCATTTTTTTCATCGTAGATAGTTGTTTCTTTTCCCAAGGGACTAGACATATCTGTTCTGCTTAAACTTCCCTTCAAATAAATTGTACTTGTTGCTCCAGCCAAAGGGTCGCCTTGTGGCAATTTATTTTCAGATTGACTTGTTATACTATACGTTATTGTTCCTTCTGAAATAGTTTTTTGGGCGTAAGAAAAAAAACTCAGGAATGTCATTAATATAATTCCTGCTACCGTAATTATTTTCATAGTATCATGTTTAAATAAAGATAGCAAAATCTTGTCCCAAAAAAATTGAAACCGTGCAAATAAAAAGCCTGCAACGTTTAATGAAGTTGCAGGCTTAAATTTTTTAACGATAATTTATTTTTTAGGATTCTTTATTTTCATATCCTGAATTTTTTTGTTTGAATCCTGCATGGCTTGAATTCTTTCCTGAAGTTTACTTTGTTTTACAGGCTTTTTTCTATTTTCTTCTATTTGGGCTAATATTTTATCATGATCAATAATGTATTTCTGAATTACAATTTGCAAAATCAGGGTTATAGTATTTGAGATAGTATAATACCAGGTAAGTGCTGAAGGAAGTTTATTAAAAACACCCAATAGTAAAACAGGGAAAATATAAGGCATGTATTTCATTACAGGATTAGAGTTATCCTGCATATTACTCATACTGTAAATAGATATTAGCAAACTTGTTACAACCGCAGTAAGGGTAAATAAACTTACATGATCTCCATAAAAAGGAATATTAAAAGGTAGGTTGTAAATGGAATCGTACGCAGCCAGATCTTTTGCCCAAAGAAAATTTTGCCCTCTTAAAGATATATTTGACTGAAAGAAATAATACAGGGACATAAATATTGGAATCTGTAAAACTGCAGGCAAACAACCTCCTAAAGGACTTACCCCTGCCGTTTTCCAAAGTTTCATTTGATCCATACTAAAGGCCTGCTTATCCTCACCATGTTTCTCTTTTAACTTATCTATTTCCGGTTTTAATGCCTTCATCTTTGCACCACTTACATAACTTTTATATAAAATCGGTGAAGTAAGTAAACGAATAAAAAGTGTGAGCAATAAAATTACCATTCCCATACTTGCTACATTTTCCCGTAGCATATCAAACACAGGTAATAGTACATGCCGGTTAATATATTTTACAAATGCAAAAATACCACTACCATAAGGCACAATATTTTCCATTTTATTATTGTACATTTTTAGTACATGGTAATCGCTAGGGCCATAATACAATTGCAAAGGTACCGTTGCTGAATTGCCTGGGGTAAGATTAATTCGGCAGTTTGCAATAGTTTGAGCTATAATATGCAGGGATGTATCTGCTGGAACTACCCATTTAATTTCTGCATTTTGAAATTTATTTTTATTTACCAGCGCACTTATAAAAAATTGTTGTTTCACAGAAAGCCAATCAACAGGCTTTTCAAATTTTTTATCCTCGCCTGAATTGCCCAGCATGGTAAAATCAAACGCACCATCTGTTAAGTAACAAATATGTGTTTGTTGTTTTTCATACTCATGATCCTTTTCAATTTGATTTGTTTGTGTTTGCCATTGAAGGTTAATCGTGTTTTGTGATACCAATTTATCAGCACCATTCATCACAATAGTAAAATCCAATAGATAATCATTTGAATGCAAAGTGTATTGATGACTAACCTGCTTACCAACAGAATCCTTAATAGTAAAATTGATTGTTTGACTTTTATCAGCATTGTCAATTTTTGTACCTGTAACAAATGCAAGATCCCCTGTATTTACTTTTTGATTTTCGCCCGAATTAATATCATAAGAAATTTTATTAAAATCGCCTTTTTGTACTATTACTGGTTTACCATCAAGTGTCTTGTATTTTTTTAGTTCAACAGTTTTAGGTTGCCCTCCCCGGTTGGTAAACGTAATCTTAATTACTTCATTTTCTATTGTTGTTAACTCTTCTGCTGCATCTGAAGATTGTTGAAGCCCACCCACAGATTTTTCTCGTCGGGCAGAATCAAACCGAAGCGAATCTGCTTTTAATTTAACCAGGTCTACTTTTGGTTTTGTTCTTTGAATTGAATCTTCTATTCGTTTTTGCTCTGCCTGAAAAGCGGTGTTTCCTTTGTTGTTAAAGTAAAACATCCCCATTAACAGCATACCAATCAACACAAATCCAATCACTGTATTTCTATCCATTCCCATAATATAATATTATTTTAAGTGGCCAAAGGTAATTAAAGTTTATAGTTGCCAAATAATAAAAATGCCCTGATAAATCAGGGCATTTTTATTATTTTATTTTAAGATTATTTTTTTGCAGCAGGTGCAGCTTTAGCGGCGGGGACAGCTTTTGCAGCAGGTGCAGCTTTGGCTGCAGGAACAGCGGCTCCCTTAGGTGTTGCAGCCTCTTCCTGTTTCAATTGACGTGTCATTGTAATAGAAGCAATAGGAATACGGGGTGAATTCATAATTTCCATATTCTCTGCCTTAACATCTTGTACACGTACGTTTTCGTTCAATTCAAGATTTGTTATATCTAATTCAATATTTTCACGTAAATATTTAGGTAATAACTTAACCTTTAAGCTTTTCATTTTAGTTACTAGTTTACCGCCAGCTTTAACGCCAACAGGTGCTCCGGTAAATTTAATAGGTAGCGTAACGATTACTTTTTTGTCTTCAACCAATTCTAAAAAGTCAACGTGAATTAATTTATCACTTACTTTATCAAACTGCAGATCTTTAAGTACACACTTATATGCTTTTCCATCAATAGTTGCTTCCACAACATTAAAGTCGGGCGTGTAAACTATGTTTTTAAAAGCAGTTGCAGGAGCAGCGAAATTGATCTCCTTAGCACCTCCGTAAATTACAGCTGGCACTTTTTCCTCAAGGCGAAGTTGGCGGGTGGCTTTTTTGCCAAACTCGGTCCTGATTTGTCCTTCGATTGTAATTGTTTTCATTATTATAAATTTTTTATGAGGCGCAAAGGTATGGAATTAATACATCATTATTAAAATGGATAAATTGATAATTTAACTCCTGCTTTATCCCATAAAAGTATTTCCTTGTACTATTATTATGTGTTTTTATTAGCCATACGACTACGTAAAAATAGGCTGTTAATACTTTTATTTTCCAATGCATTCCGAATTGCGATTGCAAAAAGTTCGGCTGTTGACACCACCCTTATTTTTCCACCAACATGCTTAATAGGAATCGTATCACAAACTACCAACTCTTCCAAAGCACTATTTTCAATATTTTCGTAAGCCTTTCCGCTTAAAACCGGATGCGTACAAAAAGCTCTTACACTACGGGCTCCTTTTTCTTTCAACAAACCAGCACTTTTAGCCAACGTACCACCGGTATCACATATATCGTCTATTAATACAATATCTCGATCGGTTACATCTCCAATTACAACCATGCTGGCAATTTCATTGGCTCTCTTCCTATGTTTATCACAAATAACCATTTCGCTTTCAAAATAAGTAGCAATTTCTCTTATGCGATTTGCACTACCTACATCAGGCGCTGCAAAAGTTAAGTTCTCTAATTTTAAACTTTCTATGTATGGAATAAAAATGGCCGAAGAATCAAGGTGATCAACGGGTATATCAAAATAACCCTGAATCTGAGGAGCATGTAAATCCATAGTTACAACCCTATCAGCTCCGGCAGCGGTAAGCATATTCGCAACAAGCTTTGATCCAATTGCAACCCTGGGTCTGTCTTTTCTATCTTGCCTTGCATAACCGTAGTAAGGCATTACTGCAATTACTTTGTAAGCGGAGGCCCTTTTGGCTGCATCAATCATTAACAACAATTCCATCAAATTATCTGTAGGAGAAAAAGTACTTTGAATTAAAAATACAAACTGACCACGTATACTTTCCTGAAATTCAACTCCAATCTCCCCATCACTAAAGCGTTGTATATTTACCTTACCCAATGGTTCACCAAATTTTTGGGCAATGGCTTCTGAAAGGTATTGTGAACCTGTGCCGGAAAAAAGTTTTGCGTTATATGACATATTTATTCAATTGGAAGATGAAGGAAAATTAAGATGGTGCAAAACTATCGTATAAAAACTGATGTTTAAATTTATGCAATGGAAAATATCAACAAACCTTCCACGTCTATAAAGAACTGGGCAATTGACGACAGACCAAGAGAAAAATTATTAACTAAAGGAGCGGCTATTTTGAGCGACTCGGAATTACTGGCAATTTTAATAAATAATGGACGTAAAGATAAATCAGCTGTTGAACTGGCAAAAGAAGTTTTAAACCTTGGCAGTCAAAATTTAAATGAGTTAGGCAAACTTTCACTCAAGGATTTTCAAAAGATTAAAGGTATTGGGGAGGCAAAAGCAATTACAATTGCCGCTGCGCTTGAACTTGGTAGAAGAAGACATGCCACAGCAGCTTTAGAGAAAACCGTCATAAAAACCAGTACTGATATTGCACAGTATATGAGAACAAGAATAAAAGATTTTGGTTATGAAGTTTTTGCAGTTTTATTTTTGAATAAGGCAAATAAAATAAATCATTTTGAAATAGTAAGCCGAGGGGGCCTTACTGGAACGGTTGCTGATCCTCGTGTAATTTTAAAAATTGCTTTGGAACAAGAAGCTACTTCCTTAGTTTTGTGCCACAACCATCCTTCGGGTAATTTAAAACCCAGTAAAGCAGATGAAGCTCTGACACAAAAAATAAAAATTGCTGCACACTACCTCGACATATTGATAATGGATCATCTGATAGTGAGTGAAGAAGGCTATTTTAGTTTTGCTGACGGAGGATTATTATAGGAATTTTAAAATAATTTAGGCTTGTGCGGTAGGACCTCCAAATGTAAAAGGAATTTCAAGTGCTTCCATATCCTGAATAACACCATTTGCTGCTTCAAACTTTTTTACATTTTCCATCATTGCTTTCATAAATCGTTTAGCATGAAAAGGAGTCAAAATAATACGACTTTTAACCTTGCTTTTTGGAGTGCCGGGCATTACATTAACAAAATCAATTACAAACTCAGCATGGCTGTGCGTAATAATAGCAAGGTTGGCATATTGACCTTCTGAAACTTCTTCTGATATCTCTATGTTTATTTGACTGGGAACTTGTTGATCTGACATATAAAAGTTTAAAGTTTTTAACGAATAAAAAATAGCTGTTATTTTTTAAAAGAATTAAAGTATTATTGATTTCAAAAATAGGGAAAAAATTAAGTTACTATAGAAAATACATTTTTTTTGATAACCCTTTATCCCTTTTAAAATAAAACAAACTCAATAGCATTCATCCAACAATATTATAAATATAAAGACTGCCTTTAATGGAGGCAGTCTTTATAAAAAATGCATATTTGCCAATTATGGCTTTACAGTTACAGAAAATTTTTCCGAATCGGGCGTAATTCTACCGACTGTAATTTTAGTGTTTGTACTAGTAGCGGTAATAAGTTTTAATGTCCCTGTAATACTGCTACTTCCTACTGGAACAGTTCCTGCCGGTATAACAACAGTAGCTGTACCTTCTAAAGTATTTCTCGGAAGTGTGTATGTACCACTTAAGCTAAAATTGCCACTTATTTGATAGGCTACTGTTATTGGTTCTTGTATTGCAGTACGAACAACCACAATAAAAGATAGCGTATTCCCTTGAATAACTGTTTTTGCTGTATAAGTTTTTAATGCCAAATAAGGATCTACCGGAGGAGAAAAATCAAAAGTTTGTTCATCGTACTTTTTACAACCTGTAAAAAATAACAATGGCAGTAACAATGCTAAGCAGAAGTATTTATATATTGATTTCATATTTTTTTATTTAGATTTTTTAATATTAAAGATCAAACCAAAGTTTTGTTGTAAAAGGAATTGCAGTTTTAGGTGCATTTATATTTGGTATTATTTCAGCACTTTGTGGA
This sequence comes from Ferruginibacter sp., assembly GCA_025352695.1. GTDB lineage: Bacteria > Bacteroidota > Bacteroidia > Chitinophagales > Chitinophagaceae > Ferruginibacter. The sequence goes on from JANXSK010000067.1 coordinate 42,486, forward strand.
TAATCCCATCTTCTTAAAAATCCTCCGGCTGGTGTACCTGCTGGTTGTACTAAAGTAGGAAATTCACTGCCTTCAGGTCCTGAACGACGCCATTGTAAAAATGCTTCGAAAGGTCTGTCAATTAAATCAATCCATTGTTGCTTATGAATTTCCTGAACGGGGTCAACTGCAGAAGTTAAAGAGGGTAACAAACCTAAATAAATTGTACCATCTACTCCATAATAGCGCATTGCCTCACTTATCCCTTTTTTGTAAAGTAAATCAGCTTTCGCTAAATCTTTAGCAACTCCTATACCTCTTGCATATGCTTCAGCTTCAAAAAAGAGTTGTTCCTGGTATGTATAAATTACATCCGGTGCATCAGGCTTAAAGAGTGTGTTAATATTAATAGTTGCTGTATTATCATCAGCTTCATCTTCAGTTTCTACAGGTATAAAAGTGGTAGCTGTTGCACCCATTTGATAATAAACCGGGATTCTTGGATCATTTAATGGAGCCATGTATTTAAATACATTGTTGTTAGCAAAAAAGAAAATATTGGCACCACCTGCATATTGTTTCAGAATCTTAAATTTTGGATTTTCTTTACCTGATTCTGTAGTGTATGGGTAAAGTACATCATTTGTAGCATTGTCAACCATACCTCCCGCTGTAAGTAATGCAGCAATTTCAGTTGCTGCTGTAGGATCTTTATCTACCATTGTCATTAAAATTTTAAACTTTAATGATGCTGCAAATTTTTTCCACTTCACCATATCTCCTTTAAATACGATATCGTAATTTGATATTTTTAATTGGCTACTAATGTCAATTTGTGCACTGGCCAGATCTAACAACTTTATAAGGCTGGTAAACACATCTTTTTGTTGATCAAACTTAGGATAAGATATTGTTGAGGTCCATGCTTCTGAATAAGGTACATCTCCCCAAATAGTAGTACACTCAAATATCATATTCGCTAGCAATATTTTACATTGAGCTGCTGCATTGTTATTAACAGGTGTTGCTGTTTCTGCACTTTTAATAGCTAATACAAAGTTGTTGCCTGAAGTAGCGTAATAACCACGCCAAGTATTACCTGTACTAAACGGACTTATATCGTACACATTACCTTTACCCCAACCATAATTACCACCACTGGCCTGGTTTTGAGTTGATAAGGCAAAGGGTATGTACGAATCACCCCCGGTTCTATTGGCAGACCATGCAGTTATACCATAATTAAATAATAAATCAGGCGTAACAGTAGTTGCTGTATTTGGACTTAAATTAATATCCAATTGTTTTGCACAAGATGATAGAAGTATTAATGAAGCTCCTAACAAAACATGTTTTATATTTATTAATCTCATTTTAAATTATTTTATGTTTCGAATTTTTTATTAAAAAGACAACCTTAAATTAATACCCATTGACCTGGTAGAAGGTACATTATAAAATTCTACACCTTCACCAATTTGGTTGGGTCCAAATACGTTTACTTCCGGATCAATATGCGGTACAAAATCTTTAATTATAAGTAAGTTTCTAGCCTCTAAACCAACTTCAGCAGACTTAATAAAAGTTGCATTTCTTTTGTTTAATGGAATAGCATATGATAAACGTACTTCTCTCAATTTTACGTAAGACGCATCAAATACATTGGCAACGGTATTAGAGCTTTGGTAATTTTGCGACCAGTAATCCTGCATACTTTGTACGGGAGTCGTATTAGGAACATATTTTCCAGATCCATCAAGATAAACACCTTTATCAACAAAAAGTTTCCCTCTATTTGAAAGTGTTTCAATAGCTAAACCGCTGGTTCTTAAACCAGAAACAGTTCCGGAATATAAGATACCACCTTGTCTAATATCAATCAAACCACTTATTGAAAATGCTTTGTATGTAAAGGTGTTATTAATACCCATAGTCCACTCAGGATAGATATCTCCAAATCTTACATCTGTCTTAGTTTGACGCAGACCTGTTGATTGATTAATTACAATATTTCCATTAGGATCTCTTAACCAATCAGTACCCCAAATACCAAATGCCTGACCTGGTGAAGCTTTGATTACTAAACCACTGTAAGCGCTGTTTAAAGTATATGATTGTAAGCCTCCGCCAATTTCATCCACAACCTGTCTATTTTTATTAAAATTAAAATCTATGTTCCAGGAGAATCCTTGTAAATTTTTAACTGGTTGTAATCTTAAATCAATTTCGATGCCCTTGTTAGATACAGAGCCTGCATTAATTGATTTACTAAAATATCCCGTTGACAAAGGCACGTCAATACGAATGATTTGATCTGTTGTTTTAGTTTTGTAATAAGTGGCTTCTATTTGCACTCTGCTATCCAAAAACCGCAGCTCAGCACCTAATTCAATAGATCTTTGATTCTGTGGTTTTAAATTTGCATTAGGCAATGTGCCTGGACCTGAAAAACCTAATAATCCACCTGCTGAAGGAAAAGTACCTGATAATCCATATTGTACAAAATAAGTTGTTGCAGGAGTATAAGTAAAATCTAAACTATAAGGATCAGTGCCACTTCCCACATTAGCCCATCCTGCACGTATTTTTCCGAAATTTAATATTTTCTTTGATTTCAATAATTCGCTAAATACAAAACTTGAACTTACAGAAGGATAGAAATAAGTTCTGTTGTTTACTGGCAGCGAAGAATTCCAGTCGTTACGACCAGTTGCATTAACAAAGAGATAATTTTTGTACGATAACCCAATGTCTCCAAATACACCTACTAAAGAACTTCTTTGATAAAAATTGTCAATATTTTTTGTAGCTGCATTGCCTAAGGAATACAATCCATCCACAGTTAAATTCTGAGCTGATACAGATAGTGTTCTGAAACTATTTTGAAAATAATTATTTCCTACGATCACTTTAAGATCTAAATCTTTAATAACGTTTCTTTTGTCGATCGTTGCAATAAGGTCATTATTAAAATTGTTATTATAAATTTGACTAATGCTAAATGCACCATCCAGCTGACCAAAAGTTCCTTTACGGGTTTTAGTTCTTCTATATTCATTATAAAAGTCAGTTCCTACGTTATCAGAAATGGTTAACCACGTAAATGGTTTATAAGTAAATACCATATTACCAACCATTCTATCTAACTCATTATTATTTTGATTGTTGTTTATAATCCAATAAGGATTATTGCCCGTTTTATCTGAGCTTAAAGAAATTTGTGCACCAGTTACAGGATCTACATAATTATTCTTAAGCTTTTGAATATTTAAAGTTCTGGGAAAAAAAGTAGCACTCGTTAAAACATTGGGATCATTTGCACTTTGCGAAGGTCTTCCTACAGAAGTTGTTCTTATATAATTAATGGTAGTTCTTACAGATAATTTATCATTAAATGTTCTACCTGCATTTAGGTTAATATTATATCTGCTCAATTTAGATGCAGGTACTACGCCTGTTTGATTTGTGTTTCCCAAACTTAAGCGATAATCTGTATTTTCTGTACCGCCAGCCAAACTAACACTATTGATAGCGGTAATGCCTGTTTCATAAAAATTCTTTACGTTATCTGGAAAAGCCTTTAAGGTTACATCATCCCCTTTAAAATCTTTAACAGTAACATCTTGCACATCACTTATTTTAGGTCCCCAACCATTTACATTTTTTAAACTGTAAACACCGTAATTACCATTTGAATAATCATTTTGAAACGCTGGAAGTTTTAAAACATTATCAGCACGAACAGAAGAATTGACTGTAACAGTCGCTACTGATTTTCTACTTCCCTTTTTAGTTGTAATTACAATGGCGCCATTTTTAGCTCTTGAGCCATATAAGGCCGTAGCCGCCGCACCTTTCAACACAGAAATTGTTTCAATATCATCCGAATTTATATCACCTACCCGATTACCATAATCTACGCTACCGTTACCAAAAGAATTTCCAGGAGACGAGTTGTCTAAAGGTAAACCATCAATTACAAAAAGCGGTTGTGGCGAACCTGTTAAAGAACTTGCTCCGCGTATTACTACTTTTGAACCACTTCCTACAGTTCCGGATTGCCCCGTTACTCTAACACCCGAAATTTTACCTGCAAGTGAATTTACTATGTTAGTTTCTCTTGCCTTAGTAATTTCATCGCCTTTTATAGTAGCAACAGAATAACCAAGTGATTTTGCACTTCTGGTAATTCCAATAGCTGTAACCACCACTTCATTTAAAACTGTATTGGAAGGTAACATTGAAACAGAAATTTCATTTTTACCTGAAATGTTTACTTCCTGTGCCGTAAAGTTTAATGATGTGATTACAAGGGAATTAGCAGACCCCGGTACTGAAATAGAAAAACTACCATCGGAGTTGGTTGTAGTTCCAGCTTTCGATCCTTTAATTATTACAGACGCATTGGGTATTCCTCCTCCTTGTTCGTTAACCACTTTTCCTATAATGGTTCGATTTTGACCCAAAGCATTCATCAGTATTAAAAACACTACTGAAAATGTTAATCCAATTTTTCTCATGTACGATAAAATTATTTTGTTTAAATAGATATGATAAATCATGTACATTTTTTGAAAACGTAACAAAGATTTAACTGATTAACAACATATGACATGCAGTTGTTCAATATTGCTGCTTATTAAATTTTAATTAATTTAACCTGTATTGTACCTGCAATTTAAACTCGGTTATTTTATTACCCAAAATCCCATCAAGTCCGGTACCAACAGTGCTTTGATCTTTATAAATGGTTTGTGCCAACCTTATCCATACCGATATTTTTCTAGAAACATCATAATTTATATTTAAATAATACCTGAACCCTTTGTTATAAAAAACTGGTATAGAATAACTGTATAATACATCGTTTTCATACGCATACATTCGGCTATCATACCCATCTGTATCAAAATACTGTATTCGAAAATTTGCTGAATATTTTTTTTGCATTGGTTTGTAAACAATATCTGCATAAGATAAAAATCCGTTCTGAGCACCACTGCCATTTTTATCAAACCAAACAATATCTACCCTGTTTCGGAAAGTAATAGAGGGATTTATTTTATAACTTACCTGCATGCGAATATTTTTTCTTGGCCTATTAATAACGGGTGATTCTACTAAAACAGCAGGATTGTAATTTTTTGATGTTGTTTCACTTTTGTAACGAACATATATTTCTAACTGCTTGTTGGGCCTGTAAGTTGCCTGTGTCAAATAATCTGCTCCAACTGAGGGTGCATCTACCATGTATTTAAGCCAGGGAAACTTATAAAAATCTGCATAAGCATCAATACGCCAGAAATCATTTGGCCGTATACTTATTCCTGCATACATGCCTTTTTCATTAGAAGGATAAGTATTTTCAGTAAAAGCATTGGAATATAATGACTGGTATAGAGGGGAGATATTTCTATAAAGCAAACTCATGTCTACTTTAGCATCAACACTAATGATTAAACCATTTATAAATGCCTTATTAAAATAATTCGTTGTGGCAGCTTCTCCAAAAAAATGAAAATTTTTAAATGTATAACTATAATCAATACTATAATTTCCCAAATTTTTTCCGGATAGTGCATAGATATTATATAGATCCATTGATTTGTTTACCGGCAATTTAAAATGGTATCGGATAGCATTTATCCCAACATGAAAATTATTGTAGGTGTACGATATATTTCCGCCAACTGCAAGTTGTTGCTGAGCTCCTTTATCTTCCAATTCATTGTTAGTTCTGTGAAAACCGGATGTTTGCAAAGAAGAAATATAATCTTCATTGTTTAACGTGTCAACCACAAAATTTGCATCTACTTTTTTGTAAGATGCAAACAAAGTTGTTTCCCAATTCTTTTTTGAAAACGTAATACCGATACCCCGGTGAAAATTTATTTCACCAGCCGAATTATAAGGCCTTAATACTGCCAGCTGGCGTTTGATATTGATAACATCCGGTCCTTTTTTAAATGCAAGATTCTGCCATTGTATTAAGCCTTGCCCCATATTAACAGAAAAATCGCCCAAGGCAAGGGATTTAATAATACCAATATTTCGTACAAAAAGATGAGCAGAATAAAAATCGAACCCCTGCTTTTGAGCACCTTTAAAAAGCGCTTCCCCGGCATCCTTTTCTCCTACAACTCCAAATTGTAAAAGGTTTTTGTACTGGTATTTGTACCGCACAAATAATTTTTGAGGTGATCCCTCGTAAAAATTATTTGCAGTGATTGCATTCAATTTATATCCTTTTGATTTTTCAAAAACCTGCGATAGCCTTATCAAAATTGTATTGTTACCACCTTTGAGCCTTCCTTTTAAAGAAGTGATAATTGCGGCGTTATTATTAACAGTAACATATGGTCGTAACCGTTGTAGAGTACGTATATCCCAGCCAGGCACAGCCTGCAATTCATACATACTAATTAGTTTGCCCAATAAATTTCTATACAAAATAAAATTTTGAATCTGTACGGGCGAAAGTAACACCAGCTCTTTTAACAAGGTAGCATCGGCGGTATTTAAATTTACAGGAGCTTTTAAAAATTGCTGCAGCTGTTGCAAAAAAGAATCGTCTTCGGTTTCATTGTCATCGTTAATTTCTGTTATCGCTTCTAACTGTTGCTCTATAATACCAGAGGGCATGTCAGGCACCTGCGCCAACAGGCAAAATGGAGATACAATAAAAATAAATTGCAACATACAATATCGAACATTGGTAAAACTAACGGGTAAAAAAAGATTACTATTTTTACTTTTGTTATTCATTCATTTTGATTGTTGGGTTGCTTACCAAAATTCATTATTAATAATAAACCGGGGGATAGCCCCAACTGAGGATGATAACTAGCTGTAATATCTAATCTTGAAGTATTCCAGCTAATACCAAAGCCTGCGTAGCCTGTTGAAGTTGCAGACTCAATTCCGGCTCTTGCAAAAAACTGTTTTATAAAACGATATTGTATGCCTGTATTTACATTGATGGGGAAATTTTCTTCCTTTACAATTTCTGTACCCACAAAAAAATTATCGCTCACATCATAACCTAATCCTATTGTATAAGCGGCAGTTAGTTTTTCATTTGTTTTAGAAAACCTGCCACCTATTGGATTGTACACATGTAAACCAACATTCAATTGATCTGTTAAATGAATGATTGCGCCAAATTCAACATTAACCGTATTGGCACTATTGTAAGCCGGAACCCGATAGCTGTAATAATTAAACTGAATACCCACCTCAACCTTCTTACCCAAACTACGGGCATAGGCAACTCCTATTTGATTTTCATTAAAGTTTTTAAAGCCGCTATATTTTACATTTATTCCAAAATTCCCATCTTTGGTAGGGATGGCAATTGCTGCAGCATATAAGTTAGTGGCATTTAATAAAAATCTTGTTTCACCATACACGCCTACTCCAACATTTTTTATTTGTGCCAAAGCAGCCTGGTTATTTAGGTAAGAGAAAACGTCGTTATGTTGTGTACTGTAAGAAGCCAGCCCCAAATAAATTGCTGAAATCGGCTGCCGCAATGATTGCGAAAAACATACTGATGTAAAAAAAAATAAACATGCTGTTGTATATATGTTTTTTTTCAATCTGGCACTTTTACAACTAGTAATATAATGAAATTTTTGCAATTGAAAAAAATATATCATTTGTAGTTACTTTTGCAACATGCAAATTTTAGATGGAAAAATTGTATCGCAGGCTGTAAAAGATGGTATAAAAATTAAAACTACCGCATTAAAAAATGCCGGTAAAAAAACACCGCATTTAGCTGCTATACTTATTGGTAACAATGGTGCTAGTGAAACTTATGTAGCAAGCAAGGTTAAAAGTTGTGAAGAAGTAGGTTATAAAAGCTCCCTGATAAGGTTGCCCGAAACTGTTGATGAAGCCACATTGGTTAGTACGATACTGCAATTAAATGAAGATAACGATGTGGATGGCATTTTGGTGCAACTTCCTTTACCCAAGCATATCAGCGAAGCCACCATAATCAACCTGATACACCCAGATAAAGATGTAGATGGTTTTCACCCAATGAGTGTGGGCAAAATGGTTCAGGGCTTACCCACTTTTATTCCAGCTACACCATATGGCATTTTATTAATGCTGCAACATTACAACATTGAAACAAAAGGCAAACATGCCGTAGTAATTGGCAGAAGCAATATTGTGGGCAGACCAATGAGTATTTTATTAAGCCGGAATGCTTACCCAGGTAACTGCACCGTAACAACTTGTCATAGCCATACGCAAAACTTAAAAGATATCTGTTTACAGGCTGATATAATTGTAGCCGCATTGGGTATTCCTGGATTTTTAAAAGCGGATATGGTAAAGGAGAATGCCGTGGTAATAGATGTAGGCATTACCCGGGTTGCAGATGCTACAAAAAAATCAGGATTTGCCATTAAAGGGGATGTTGATTTTGCCAATGTAGCGCCTAAATGCAGTTACATAACACCGGTGCCGGGAGGCGTTGGCCTAATGACAATTGCAGCATTACTTATGAATACTTTTAATGCATGCCAACAAAAATATTTTTTTTTAGGTGCGTAGAGTTTTTCAATCAACAGCCTTATATAGTCTGTCTGCCGCGACGGATTACTACTTTTACGTCTTACTAATGCAAATCTTTTATCTAAGCAATAAAGCCGAAATTATTTCGAATTTATTTATCAAACAATGATTCAAAATTTAAACATAACAACACAACAGCTCCCCGTAATGGAGCATTTTTATACCATACAGGGAGAAGGTAATCACCAGGGCAGGGCAGCCTATTTTATTCGCCTTGGCGGTTGTGATGTAGGCTGTGTTTGGTGCGATGTTAAAGACAGTTGGGATGCAACAAAACATCCATTGGTTAGTATTGAAGAGCTTACAAAAACTGTTACTGCAACACCTGCAAAACTAGTAGTTATCACGGGGGGCGAACCATTGATGCATGACCTTACAGCACTTACGGGTTTATTACAGTTAAAAGGTTTTGAAACCAATATAGAAACATCCGGTTCGCATCCTTTAAGCGGTAGCTGGGATTGGATCTGCCTGTCACCAAAAAAATTTAAAGCCCCCCTACCTGAAGTAGTGCCTTTTGCCAACGAACTAAAAGTTGTCATCTTTAACAAGTCGGATTTTGAATGGGCTGAAAAGTATGCTGCAGAAGTAGGCAGTAATTGTAAATTATACCTGCAACCTGAATGGGATAAAGCATCCATCGTTACCCCAATTATTATTGATTATATAAAAGCGCATCCAAAGTGGCAGCTATCTTTGCAAATACACAAGTATATCAATGTGCCTTAAGCCTCCATCCACTTAAAGGGAGTTATTCGAATAGTCTGCACTATTTTGGAAACAATGCTTTGAAAGAATAGTTTCAATATAAAAACAACGCAATTGCTAATTTAAAAATGCCTAAATGACTTACCGGCAATACATAACTTTTAACAGCCCTCACAATTTTTTCTTTGTAATTCGTTTTATCTTCATTGCACAATTCCAGCTCAATGAAAATAGAAAAATTTATTTATAAAAAAACAGTCCTCTTACTATCCATATTATTTTTTATTTCCTGCGCAACCTACGCCCAATGGTACGATCCTGAAAAAGTAAATAAAAAGGCTTATGCCATTTATGAAGCAGCTTATCAAAATGCAATGGATCAAAATTATATGCTAGCCATTGCAAATATCAACAAAGCCATTACCATAGATCCAAAATTTGTAGAAGCTTATTTATCAATAGCAGGTATTTATGCAGAACTTAAAAAATATGATTCCTCCGTTATTGATTTTGAAAAAGCGTTGCAATTAGATTCAATTTATGCCAAAACCTATTTGCTGCCCTACTCTATTTCTTTAGCTGGTGTTGGTCAGTTTCAAAAAGCATTTACTGCAGCTACAGAATTTCTTACTAATACAACCTTAAACGCTCAAAGTATAAAAGCAGGAAATTACCGAAAAAGCACCTACCAGTTTGCCATTGAGTATGAAAAAAAACATCCTTCCAAAAATTATGTATTTGCCCGCAAAAATTTAGGCGACAGTGTAAATTCCGATGCCTTGGAATATTATCCGTCGCTTACCATTGATGGTAAAAAATTAATATTCACCAGACGTATTTCTGGTGATGAAGATTTTTACGAAACTAATTTGATAAACAACACTTGGAGCAAAGCAAAACCATTAGGGGGGAAAGTAAATACCAATTTAAACGAAGGAGCACAAAACATTTCGCAAGATGGAGAATGGATCATTTTTACTGGTTGTAATTATCCCGAAGGACAGGGCAGTTGTGACCTTTATATTTCTTTTAAAACAAAAAACGGATGGAGCGAAGCTGAAAATATTGGCCCCTTCGTAAATACAGATTTTTGGGAATCTTCACCTTCTTTATCCCCTGATAAAAGAGATCTCTATTTTTCGAGTAACCAAACAGGTAGCTACGGTGGTAAAGATATTTGGGTAACGCACAGAAGCACTGTTGGCAAATGGAGCAGGCCCAAAAATCTTGGCCCTACCATTAATACTAGTGGTGATGAAAGTTGCTCTTTTATGTACGCCGATAATCAAACACTTTTTTTTAATAGCAATGGTCACCCTGGCTACGGTGCGTCAGACTTATTTTTTTCAAAAAAATTATCCGATAGTTCCTGGAGCATCCCGGAAAACCTTGGGTATCCAATCAATACAATCGATGAAGAAGGTTCCTTAATTGTAGCGGCCGATGGCAAAACTGCTTACTACGCAAGTGAAGGAAATGATAGCAAAGGAGGACTTGATCTATATAGTTTTCAACTGAGAGAAGATTTACAACCTCCCCGAACATTGTGGGTAAAAGGAAAAGTATATGATGCAAAAACTAAAATTGGCTTACCCTCTTCGGTAGAATTAACTGACCTCAACAGCCGCCAGTTAATTAGTAAAGTACAAACCGACGAAGAAGGAAATTATTTAACAACATTACCGGTTGGTAAAGATTATGCATTTAATGTAAACAGAAAAGGGTACCTGTTTTTTTCAGAAAATTATAATATTAATACTAACAGCGATTCAATTTATACGGCAGATATTGCATTGCAACCCATTGAAAACGGAGCTTCCATCATTTTAAAAAATATATTTTTTGACAGTAAAAAAACTGAGTTAAAACCTGAATCAATTGTTGAATTAACAAAGGTTATCCAGTTGATGTATGACAATCCAAAGCTTAAAATTTTAATTAGTGGCTTTACAGACAATGTTGGTAAACCACAAGATAATTTACTGCTTTCAAAAGGCAGATCTTTGGCTGTTGTAAACTACTTACTCTCCAGCAATCAAATTGCTAAAGAGCGGATACAATACAAAGGACTTGGAGCCGAAAAACCAATTGCAGATAATGCTACTGAACAAGGTAAAGCTTTAAACAGAAGAACAGCGTTAAGTGTTATAAGCAATTAATTTATTGCACATTTGTAATAATATTTTCTATTATTGTTCTTCTTTTACAAATATTTTTTGCTTAATGTCGGATGATCTGTTATATCAAATAGCCTTAACGCTGGTACCCAATATTGGAGATATACATGCAAAGGCATTGGTAAACAGGTATGGCGATGCTCAATCTGTTTTTAAAGCCAAAAAAACAGCCCTTGAAAATATGGAAGGTATTGGTACAGTTAGAGCAAACAGTATTAAATCATTTCAGGATTTTACTACCAGCGAAGCAGAAATAAAATTTATAGAAAAATATAAGATTGTACCGCTCTTTTTAACAGATAAAAAATATCCCCAACGCTTATTAAATTGTTACGACAGCCCTCTGTTGCTTTATTATCGTGGTACTGCCGATTTAAATACTTCCAAAATAATTTCTATTGTTGGTACCCGAAACCATAGTGATTATGGCAAAACAATCTGCGAAAAAATAGTGGAAGAATTACAAAATGAAAATGTGTTAATATTAAGTGGCCTTGCATTTGGTATTGATACCATCGCACATAAATCCGCATTAAAAAATAACTTGTCAACGGTAGGTGTACTGGCGCATGGACTTGATAGGATTTATCCTCTACAAAATAAAATCCTGGCAAAGCAAATGACAGAAAATGGTGGTTTACTTACTGAATTTTTAAGCGAAACTAATCCAGACAAACAAAATTTTCCAAAACGAAATCGCATTGTAGCCGGGATGTGCGATGCGTTGATAGTTATTGAAAGTGGGAAAAAAGGAGGCTCATTAATTACTGCAGAATTAGCAAACGGCTACAACAAAGATGTATTTGCCATACCAGGAAAAACCTCTGATATCAAAAGTGAAGGATGCAATTATTTAATAAAAAACAATAAAGCTTCTCTTATAACAAGTGCAAGCGATTTGCTTGAAATGATGAACTGGAACCCTGCGGCCAAAACAGCCAACAAAAAACAGCGGGCATTATTTATTGAATTTACTGCTGATGAAAAAATTGTTTTAGACATTTTGCAAGCGCAGGATAATATTCAAATTGACCAGCTTTATTTTAAATCCGGCCTTAGCAGCAGCGCCATGGCGTCAGCGCTGTTACTACTCGAAATGAACGGTATTGTTACCAGTTTGCCGGGAAAGGTATATAAAATGAGTAATTAAAAACAGCCTCAACCCTTGAAGTATTTCGTTGCAAATTCAAAAAACGCCTTATAATTTTACTATTAAAAGTCCATCGGGGTTGGGACTTCGTTTAGCTTTTTGGGCGACATAACTTTTTCTTTTATCTTTGCCTATGGCAACAATAAATAACACTTCCGCTCAAACAAAATCAAAAAAATTTTTCGGTGAAGGCTTAACGTTCGATGACGTTTTACTTATGCCTGCTTACTCTGAAGTATTACCAAGAGAAGTTGATATCAGTGCAAAACTCACTAAATCAATTACTTTAAATGTTCCTATGCTCAGCGCAGCAATGGACACAGTTACCGAAGCCCAGTTAGCAATTGCATTGGCAAGAGAAGGCGGCCTTGGCATATTGCACAAAAACATGAGTATTGATCACCAGGCAGATCAGGTACGTAAGGTAAAGCGCAGTGAAAATGGATTGATATTAGATCCTCTAACCCTGCCAGCCGATGCTACCATTGGCGAGGCTATCCGGCTGATGAAAGAAAATAAGATTGGAGGAATTCCTATCGTGGATGCTAACCAAAAATTATTAGGCATCCTCACTAACCGAGATCTTCGCTTTGAAACCAATTTCAAAGAAAAAGTGAGTAGTGTGATGACGAAAGAAAACCTCATTACAGCACCTGAAGGAACCGACCTTAAAAAAGCAGAACTCATCTTTAAAAAAAATAAAATTGAAAAATTACCTGTAGTAAATAAAGCGGGCAAATTGATTGGCCTTGTTACTTTTGGAGATATTTTAAAATTAAAGAGCCACCCAAATGCAGTTAAGGATTCTTTTGGCAGACTGCTCGTAGGTGCCGGTGTTGGTATTACAAAAGATATTTTAGATAGAGTGGAAGCCCTCCATCGAGCAGGCGTAGATATTATTTGTTTAGATAGTGCTCATGGTCACACAAAACCAGTAATTGATGCTTTAAAGTCCATTAAAAAAACATTTAAAGGTATACAGGTTATTGCGGGCAACGTAGCTACAGCTGCCGGAGCAAAAGCATTGGCCGATGCAGGTGCCGATGCGGTGAAAGTTGGTATTGGCCCGGGTTCTATCTGTACCACACGTATTGTTGCAGGCACAGGCGTACCGCAGATAACTGCCGTAATGGAAGCTGCCGCCGCATTAAAAGGGAAAAATGTAGGCATCATCAGCGATGGTGGTATAAGGTACACAGGCGATATGGTAAAAGCATTGGCAGCAGGTGCCAGTTGTGTTATGATGGGCAATGTTTTTGCAGGTACAGAAGAAAGCCCTGGCGAAACTATAATTTACGAAGGCAGAAGATTTAAACAATACCGGGGCATGGGTTCGCTTGGTGCAATGTCGCAAGGAAGCAGCGATCGCTATTTTCAGGATGCAGACGCAGATGTAAAGAAATTTGTACCTGAAGGCATTGAAGGCCGGGTAGCCTTTAAAGGTTCGTTAAAAGAAATTGTTTACCAGTACACAGGAGGTTTAAGAGCAGGTATGGGGTACTGTGGTGCCAATAATATTAAGGCGTTGCAAAATTCAACCTTTGTAAAAATAACCAATGCCGGTATGCGTGAAAGCCATGCACACGATATTGCCATTACAAAGGAAGCTCCTAATTATAGCAGGTAAAAATGTGTTGCTTTTATTTTTTGTCCGAGCTAAAGGTACTGAGCGTAGTCGAAGTATGTGGATCATCGTTGCATCGCTCTCTTGTACCACATATCTTTTTGGAACGCCTTCATTTCGAAATATCTTTTCAACAAGCGATGATTTCTTTTAAAAAGATGTCATCGCTTTACAGATTACAAATAGTGATAAAAAAATTATCATGAATCAAAAATATCTTCCAGGTAAACTTGCTGCATTTTCCATTTTCAAATTTCCCCATTTTCAAAATTTCAAATTAAAAAGTATTGTGCTACGGCTATTTATATTTAGCATATTAGCAAATCAGCAAATCAGCACATTAGCACAGGATTCTTCACACATAAGAATTTCCTTACTAACCTGCACTCCGGGGGACGAACTGTATTCTACTTTTGGCCATAGTGCCATTCGAATAACGGATACCAGTAGCCGCTCAGATATCGTTTTTAATTTTGGTACTTTTAATTTTGACGACCCTGGTTTTTATATAAAGTTTATCAGGGGTAAATTATTATACTTTGTATCCACCGCAGATTTTGATTCGTTTAAAAACGAATACCAAACTACCAATAGAGGTATGACCGAGCAGATATTAAATTTAAGTGCAACAGAAAAAATAGCACTTGAAGATTTTTTATACACCAATGCAAAAGAAGAAAACAAGTTTTATAAGTATGATTTTTTTCTGGACAATTGCACCACAAGACTTCGGGATATTATTGTAAAATACAAAACCAATTACCCTGCGTTTAAACCGGTAATGCCCAAAGGCACCAGGTTTAGACAGGCCATACATGAATACCTTGATAAAAATGGAAAATACTGGAGCAAACTGGGCATTGATCTTTTATTGGGTGCCCCTACAGACGCTATAATGACAACCAGCCAGTCTCAATTTTTACCAGATAATTTAATGAAAGCTTTAGACAGCAGCAATCAAGATCATCAATTGGTGGTTAGTAATAATCAACTATATCCTTTTACCGCAAGCAATAATAAACAGTCGTTCTTTACGCCAATGATTGTTTTTTCAATCTTATTGATATTGGCCGTATTAATCAGTTTTTCTGCCAATAAAAAGGCAATTACATTTTTAAATGGGTTTGATGGATTATTGTTTTTTTTAAC
>JANXSK010000090.1 GCA_025352695.1 Ferruginibacter sp.
AGAATTGAAGTGGAATTCCAATTCCTGTGCTTAATACAGCACGTTGTTCCGCAGTAAAACAATACTGCAAGGAAATTAAGGTGGTGCCATCATTTCGCACTTTGCCTTTTCTAACGATAAGTTTAATTGGTTGTCGCATACTTTGGTCTATTTTTGGTCTATAAAAGTGCTGCCAAGCTATGTAAAGGTAAGAATGAGAGAGTTGTATATTTGTTTATAAATATCTAAAAATCAACACCTTAGAGTTAAGTTAAGTAAAGAGAAGTAAAGTTAATTGTCTGCGGGTTTTGGTCTCATATTTCCCGTCCAGTCCGCTTTTTTTTTAAAAAATTTATTAAAAGCCCACAAATACTACATTTGCTGGGCTTTTTGTTTTGTGCGTCCTCCTTAAATTTTTATAAATCCACAATATTTTTGTGACCTTATTCATTACCTATTATTTAAGCTTGTGACCTACACTTAAACAATTCATATTAGTACATGTGGATAATTATTTAACCAAAATAATAAAATTAATTAGCAATTTGCAATTGATAAAGTATCTGTACTTTACACTTGAAACATCAGGTGTTTTAATTTACAATGAGTTACTCCACTAGCATGAAAGTTTAGTAAGGTTAAGCAAGTCATCTACACCCCAAAAATTTTGTTATAAACTAAAAACTGCAGTGTTGCAGGTTTATGCATTGAGAAAATTCAAATTTTTAACAATTAAATCTATCTGTATGAATTTTGAGCAGGTAAGCACGTCTTTTTAATATTAAAAAAAATAAAAAAAGGAAAGACTGTAGGTGATCACTATATGTGAGGATTACTGTAAATGGAAGAAATAGAGAGGTATTTATTAAACATCATCTATTGGAAGGAGAATGGAATATTGGAGAGCAAAAAGCCGCAAAGTGGGCTTTGAAGGCTAAGACAATTAGTGAACTTTTCTATGAGTTACATTTAAAATTAATCGGAATGCTACTGATTTGAGAATAGCAGGCAAAGTTTTAATTGCCATAATTATTAAAGAACGGCTACGGGGAAATAATAATGACATGTCACTTATGAAACCATTAAGTAAGCATAATAATGATATGGCAGAACGAGTAAGTATTGACTACTCTTAAGTAACTCATAAAAAGTACCATCTGGCGCAGGAGTGAGGCGTTGGTTTTGTGCGTTTGGCTTCCTAGGCCAAGCTTGTCACTTAGCCTACATTTATCAAACAGTAAAAAATAGTAAACACCCTTGCGCTAAGCGGAGACTTGCACTGGAAGAAAGGCACTTGGTTTCTAACCATATACTTGGCAAATAGCCATGTATAAAAAACGCTTCTGCAATAAAGACCAATATTGATAAACATTTATAGCTTATTACAGCAATATCCCCTTTTTTAGACACCTTCTTAGTTTCATTTGAATATTTATTAAAAATTAAATTTCTTCTTGATTTATTATAATATAATAACACCGCAACTAAAAAAGCAAAGGTCCCAGTTAAATCATAAATTTTGTCCGCAAACACAAAAGGCATCAAATTTATTTTTGCGAGAAAACCATTTAAGGATACAATATTTAAAAAAACATCACTGTTAGTAAACTCGTTGAATATAATTTAGGAATATTCGGCAGATTTTCTTTTGTATACGACTTAAAAATCTTATTATAAAAATAATTAATCATGATATTTTTTTTAGCAAACCAATCGTAAAATTGCTCATTCTTACATCTTTTACAATAATCCTGATGGATGAACCCACGGCAGGCGGTAAGGCCGTTGCAATAATAAATTGGCTGCTGCATCATTAATAATAATGCGCTTTGCCGGATCATATACCAGTGGGCGCCCAACCTTCATCGACATGTTGGCAAGTATACAACTGGCCGTAGAAATATGACCTTGTTCAATATCAGCTATTGGCTTACCGCCTTCCCTGATCGCTTTTAAAAAATCGAGCATGTGCAATCTTGTTGCGGGTGCCGCATTCAATTCTATTTCTGGTTCTGCAAGGTCTTCCGGGTATTTTTCTTTTTCATACACCACATCTTTATGAATTTTCTTTTCACCTTCATTTAGCGGTATAAAATCATATTGCATGGTACTTGCTTTTAGCGTTCCCTTATCACCGTATATAATAAAGCTCCAGGGATAATCCGGGTCTGCAGGGCTGCCCCAGGTACGGTGCTGCCATACACAGTTGAGTTCATCGTATTCAAAGAGGGCTGTTTGTGTATCTGATATGTTAGACTTGCCTTCTTTTTGAACATAGATACCACCGGCAGAGCTGATGCGCTTCGGCCAGCCCAGTTGCAATATCCACCTCACGGTATCAAACATGTGGACACACATATCACCGGTGATACCATTGCCATATTCCATAAAAGTGCGCCACCAACGCTTATGTGGTAAGTCATCATACGGACGTAATGGCGCAGGACCAGTCCACATTTCATAGTTAAGGAAATCCGGTACGGGCTGCACCGGAGGATTGCCATTGGCACGCATGTGATAGTAACAACACATTTCTACATGCGATATTTTGCCAAGCAGTCCAGCATCTACAATATTTTTTTTGGCGTCAATTAAATGGGGCGTGCTTTTGCGCTGTGTACCTACCTGTACTACCCGGTTGTATTTTCTTGCAGTAGCTATCATCGCCTCCCCTTCCAGTACATCAACACTAATGGGTTTTTGAACGTACACATGAGCGCCCGATTTTATGGCGGCAATGGCTTGTAGTGCATGCCAGTGGTCAGGGCTGCCTATCAGTACAATGTCCAGTTTATTATCTGCCAGCATCTTTCGGTAATCGTTATAAAGGCGGGGCGTTTTATGCGATGCCTGCCGCTGGCTTACCATTTTTGCAGCTCCTTCCAGCATATTTTTATCTACATCACACAATGCTATCACTTCAACAGGTTCCACTTGTATCAAACGAAAAAGATCACTTTTGCCATACCAACCGGTTCCAATTAAACCAACCCTCAGCCGCTCTGGCGGCAACATAAAGTTTAATCCTTTTACATCAAGCGCAGTAATTGCCAGCGAAGCAGTAACACCTTTAATAAACTTGCGCCGGTTAATTTCAAATGAAGCCATTGAAAAAAATTTGGAGTAAATAAATATTGTAGGTTGAAGGTAACAATTGCAATTCAACATTTCATCGTAAACATAAATACTTCCTATTTAAATGCTTTGATGGTGAAGTACTGTAAAAAATTTGTAGATAGATGTTTGTAAGATGCCCATTGGCGCAAACACCTCTTCACACTGTTGAACTCAGGCAGTTGGCGCCAAAGTATAGCGCAGGCAATGTGCATTGGTTATCCTTGTGCCTTGCCGGGCTGTTACCAACAAAGGCAAAAAAATATGTTGAAAAGGCAGTTTAATGCTGTACGCTTCGGTTGTTGGTCAACAAGACCAATAATGGCTGTAAAAAAATAAACCCATCAATAACTGATAAACTAAACAGAGTACTTAATTGGTATAAACATTTCTTTAAACAAGTAAACGTTTGCATAGGCACTGGGTGAGAAAAGAAAAATAGTATTGTCCGGGCTAAGAAGCTTTGTGGTTCTTCATTGGCGTCGCACTCGTGTACAATATAATTTCAATTGAGCTTGGGCTTTCGGTTTGTAACTGCTGCTGAAAAACGAAATTTTTTATAACTTAAAAAGACAATGGATTACTTTGGTTGCTGGTAAATTCAACAGCAAAAAAGCATTAGTAACTCATGGCAACAAAACGGAGTGCTGCGTCAGGCTTAGCTACAAATATAAAGGACGATTTTACAAAAAGTTTTATAGCTGCTACTTTTGAGTTTATTGGTAGTAGTTGGCGTTTGTTGTTTTGCAATATTGGTTGCTCAATAGTTGTTAGCTTTTTTTATTTTATGGCACAAGTATGCCCAAACAGGTAAGCCGTCCAACATACCGGCGCCAAGTGCATGATCTTGCTGGTTTGGAAGATTTTGCTTGCGTCAATGGGGCAACACCCTAAGCGGCCAGCACACAAAAAAAATTTCCTTTAGCTATGGGGCTACGAAAATGTTTTTTGCCAACACACAGCCAATAACTTTTTAATCAACCTTATGCAGGATGATTTATCTTAGAAGCTGTTTGAGTTAATTAAATTTTTTACCCATTAGGTTAAGCATTGCTATATAAACAAAACCAATGGCAGACTCTTTAGTTCTTTCGTAATCCATTACTAATCTTCTAAAGTTTAAAAGTCATGCGAATGTTCTTTCTACAATCCAACGCTTTTTGTCAGTACGTTTCACAACTTCTAATGGTATATTCATTTTTTCTTTTAAGTAATCTGCAATTTCTCCTTGGTATCCACCATCTGCTAATATTTTTTCTAACTTTTTTTCATCAAAGCGTAAAGCATATAAACAATCAAATACTTCCTTAGCTCCTTTGCTGTCGTGTATATTAGCAGCGTGTGCTACTACACATATTATTAAGCCCATAGTATCTACAATAATATGGCGCTTACTTCCTTTTATTTTTTTATTGCCATCTATACCTCTTTGTTGTCCGCTTATTGAACTCATTCTTACACTATGGCTATCGATGATACCTAAACTTGCCGATTCTTTTTTACCACTCTTTTTTCTTAACGCTTTACGTAATTGCTGGTGTGCAACTTCTATTATTCCTTCTAAAGTCCATTTCCTAAAATACCAAT
>JANXSK010000147.1 GCA_025352695.1 Ferruginibacter sp.
CAGAAAATGGTTGCGGACTTGTGATGCCTGCATGACTTAACCAGGCAATACTGTGCTGATTAAAGAAGGCATCTGCAATATCCATTCCACGGTCTATTACTACTTTATAACGCAAACCGGATCCTGTATTTATCCAGGCAACACGTGTTCCACGTCCGGGGCCATTATCAATTACAGAAATTTCAATACCACCAAGTTGGGACGCATTTGAAATTTTATCCTGCCATTGATGCTTGTCTGCACTTGTATTTAACAACGGTGCTGCCATTCTATTAATTTAAATAAAGTCTGCAATAAATAATTCCCGGGTGCTGTGTTAACCTCGTAAAACCATCAATAGTTGAATGCTGATGACTGTATTCAACAATCATCAGCATTACTATTTTTTACTTAAAAAGGATTATATAAACTAACATGCAAAGCATATTGTACTGTTAGTGTTTCTTTAATTTAGTAGTTTGTTTTTTATTTGAAAAGATAGAGTCCTGGCTATTGCCACCAGATTTAAGATAGGCTAGCAGGTCTTTTAATTCACCTGCATTTAACCTGTTAATTAAACCTGGAAGCATAAGAGATACATCTGAAATTTGTGTACGCAACACGTCTTTTTTAAGAATATCCCTGGTTACCTGGGGAGCAAAAGGATTCTGTGAAATTGTATAATTTTCTTTGTCCTGGCTTATCAATCGGCCCAATACAGAACCCCCTTCTTTAAGATAAAATATGGTAGATCCAAATTGGTCGGAAATCGTTTTATTGGGTTCAATAATGGCTTCCAGCATGTCTTTATATGTAAAGCGGCTACCCAATTGTGTAAGATCAGGGCCTACATTACCGCCCTCTCCCTTCATGGTATGACACTGGATACAAAGCGATACGGCATACATAGCTTTACCATTTTCAAAATCCCGGTTGGTGATGCCACTGGCCGCCACTGAATCAGCATTGGGAATTTTCCAGTCTACATCCGGCCCTTTTGGTTGTTTAAGATTATTAGCAAGATCGTTGCCGCCCTTTTGAACCAGCGAATCGCCAGACAGTTTATTGAAATAAGCAAAACTGGCTTTGTCAACATTTTTCAATGCATTTTTTCGAGCCCTGTCTACAAAGCCAACAAAACTATGACCACCTTTATAAGTAAAAGCAGTATAAAACCAATGAAAATACTGATCTCTTAATTCAGGTGTCCATCCTTCTTTGGCCTGGCTTAAAACAGTGGCATAAAATGTTTGCTGGCCAGGCGGCACTTTTGATAACATGTTTGCAATATCAATTCCATATTGAGGATTTCTGAGAATAAGGTCAGATGAATTTGTAAACGTATTCTGGTTGGTGGTATCATCTTTTGCAACGGCAAGTAATGCCATTGTTTTTTGTACGCCTTCAGGAGCACCAATATACACCAGCACTTTGCTAAGTTCCCTGTTGAGTTCGTTGGATTTAGCAGGATAAACAGGCGTAAGATAAGCGGCCATCTGCGTTTTTACAGGTGCACTCGGTAATCCCATCCGATATAATACCAACTCAAAAGCACGGAGCAAATCCAGTTGTTGTGTATCAGATAGCTGGCTATAATTAATGCCCATCAGCGAGGTTATTGCACGATCTTTTACAGTAGAATCTCCTTTTCTGGCAAGGCCGATGATAGCTCCCGTTAATGTAACAGGATCTTTTTCAGCCAGTGCTTTTTCTAACCATTGGCTTACGGGCTGATGTTCTACAGCCACACGTGCTGCATAGCGGATAAATCTATCGGTATGTTTTAAATATGGCCATGCAAAATCTATAGCGCCAGGTTTTGGCTGCCCGTGAAACTCCTCTAATTTTCTCCTTATTTTTTGTTCTTCATTCAATGGCACTTCAGCCAGCGGCTCTGTATTTTTTGTATTATCGCCATAATAAACACGGTATAAACTTGATTCCAGTTTACGACCACCGGTAAGAAAATAAAGAGCGCCATCAGGGCCTATCAAACCATCAGTTAAAGAAAGCGGAGAGCCTGAAATAAACTCTTCTCCTTTGGCTTTATAAGAAGCTCCATCTGCATCCAGGTGTACGGCATAAATGATTCCGAAACTCCAGTCAAAAGCAAACAATGCACTTTTATATTTTTCAGGAAAATGAGCATTCTGACCACTGAAAAAACTGGTAGGTGAACCCTGACCAACATTTAAAATAGCGGGTAAATTATCAGGAAAAGCAGGCGACCATTTATCTGTTCCGGGACGCCATCCAAATTCGCCTCCGCTTGGTACATGGCAAATACGAATAGGACGATACCAGGGCAAGCCAAAATCCCATTCCATATCTGAATCAAATGCAAACATATCGCCTGCTGCATTAAAAGTAAGATCAAAAGGATTTCTGAAACCCGAACTTACAAGCTCCCATTTGGAACCTAATGAATCAAGATGTGCTATCCAGCCACCATGTGTATTAACTGTATTATCATGCCCGTTGGGATCTCTTATCAGGGGTAATATATTATCAATCTCCCATTTATCCGAACCCTCATAATTATCCATTTTAGGTATCTTGGTAAAATTGCCGGCAATTACATACAACGACTTTTTATCAGGAGATAAAACAATACTATGAGGGCCATGCTCTCCATCACCTTCCAACCTTTTAAGTAAAGTAACTTTATCAAACTGGTCATCATCGTTGGTATCTTCCAAACGATAAAGCCCACTTCTTCTTTTTAAAGTAGTATCACCTTCATCATTAACCATTACGTACAAACTGTTAAACGCATACAACAAACCCTGTGCAAAACCAATCTTAATTTTATTGGTATCACCCACAAGCTGCACATCTAATTTTTCAACTTTTACTTTTTCTTTGGTAGTATCAGCACCAATTGCCGGAATGGTTAAACGATACAGACTGCCATACTGGTCGCAGGCAATCATTCTGCCTTTATTATCAAAGGTCATAGCAACCCATGATCCCTGCTCATGCTCACCGGGACTATATAAATGCTGTGCATTAAATCCATCTGGCAATTTTAATTTTGAAACTTTAGGATCTACATTTTTTTTCTCGGGTTCAGGCGTCGGCTGCTTGCAGGAAGGCCCCAAAAGAATGTACCCCAGGAATGCCACTACCAACAATACAGGTTGCTTTTTAAATAGATTCATTTTTAATAATTGTTAAATTAACCGGTGATATAATAAATTGACTATTCTATATTTTAAATAAAAAAATGCCCCGCTATATAGCCTATTTTCCCTCATTAAAGAAAATATACAACCCATCTTTTCCGGCAACAATAATATCCTTTCTGCCGGTGTTGTGTAAATCTGCAATAGAAAAAAAGATACCTGTGCCTTTCCCTTTTCCAAAAGGGCCACAGCTGATTACATTTTTTGTAAAAGATTCGCCATTCCATTTAAAATAACACAATTCCATAGGATCGTTAGTCCCCGGATCGTTGCTATTGTGGGCCCGGTAACGCTTTCCCGTAATTAACTCCATTTTACCATCGTTGTCAATGTCTGCCCATTCCATGGTGTGGTATTGCGAATGAAAAGGATCAATAGCATGTTTAATAAATTTAATGTTCTTCCCCTCCCGCTTTTGCTCATACCAATCAAGACCATATGAATGACCATGGCCTACTATCAAATCATTTAACCCATCCCCGTTAACATCTGCAACAATTATAGGAACACTGCCATCTTCCGTTAAATCGAAATCATTGTGAAGTTTCCAGGGTTTGTGTGCCCTGTCATCCGGAGCTTCTAACCAACCATTTGAAACAATAAAATCACCACGTCCATCGCCGTTAATATCGCCGAATCCCAGACCGTGCCCATGTTTTTCTGCCACCTGAGTTGCAGCAAACTCACCGGTAGCTTTATTATTTTTATCTCTTTTAAGCGTATAATAAATTAGCGGGCTGCCGGGGGTGTTGGGTACAATTTCATCAAAGCCATCTCCATCCACATCCCAGGCACGGGTACATTCAATATTTCCAGTTGTTGCAATATCATGCAGTTTCCATTCATCCTCATTTCCTGGGTTTTCCCGCCATTGTAATGTTTTACCAAACCAGGCACCGGTAACAAAATCCATTTTACCATCGCCGTTTACATCAAGGGGGATGGTTGAAAAATCATCAAAATATTCGCCGACACGGGTTACCTGCGATATAAAGTGCCGGTTTAAAAATGAGGGACCTTCGTACCAGTAACTGCCAGATACAATATCTAACACATGATCTCCATTTACATCAAACACACCCACGGATTCTGCACTTTCTGCAGCAATCATCTGTTGCTGAAATTTTAACTGGGCAAACCCTTTAAAAGAAAATAATAAAATAATACAAATACCTGCAACACATTGAATGCGCTTCTTCATTGACCCTTTTTTACACATAAAAAACTTATTTGCATTACCATTAAAACATTCACATTATCTCACAATACAGTTGAATTTAATTACAATTACTGTACACGAAAAAGTAAATTTTCGCAGGCAGTATTTTTATCAGTCCGGTATATTATTATTACCCGATTAAAGAAATTATATGGCAATGAAGCTATGCGGTCTTACTATTTTTAGAGGCGCAAAACAATCTTATTTATAAAAATATCATTTACAAATGAGATAACCATCCTGTACTTACATGGTATGTAATTTAACTCCGGTTTTGCGACCCCTGCTGTTATGATCCTTAAATATAAATATTAAAAAATCATTTAAGAAAAAGAAAATTTTTGCCTTTGCTATCCGGTTTACCTATATTCAAAAAGTTTTAACTGATCGTTGTTTATTGCTATCAGCACTCCCCTTTTATTGTTAGCCAGTTTTATATTCTGGATGTTTCTAACTTCTCCTCTCACCTGCAAAAATGCTGAGGGCACTGGCAAC
>JANXSK010000177.1 GCA_025352695.1 Ferruginibacter sp.
CAGAAAAAAAGATTATGCAATTGCAGGAAACACTGCGAAATGCTATTAAAAAAATGAAGGAGAAGGGGCAAACACATACTAGTTTGAATGCTCACATAGAAGTTAACACAGTATCAAGACTGACTCAGTAAACTACAATAAATATAATCACTAAACCATTACTATATTCCCTGATGGCATTAATGAATCCTGTATCAATTGGTAGTTCACTCCGGAAATTTTATCAAATTATCCGGCTGGATAAAAAAGACATTTCTGCCATTTATGCTTTTGCTATCATGGCAGGCGTAGTACAATTATCGCTTCCACTGGGAATACAAACAATCATTAGTTTTGTGATGGCCGGCTCAATTTCTACTTCGATTGTTGTACTAATTTTACTGGTTGTTTTTGGCACATTTTTAAACGGCTTGTTGCAGGTAAGGCAGCTTGAAATTATTGAGAAATTAAAGCAAAAAATATTTTTAAGGTATGGATTAGAGTTTAGTGACAGACTTCCAAAACTGGATAATGAGAAATTAGATAACTACTATTTACCGGAATTAGTGAATCGTTTTTTTGACACCATCTCTTTGCAAAAAGGAATAGAGAAGTTGTTACTGGATTTACCTGCTGCAATTATTCAAATTCTGTTGGGATTGATGTTGCTATCTTTCTATCACCCTGTTTTTATAGGCTTTGGGATAATGTTAATTTTCATTATTATAGTGATACTTTATTTTACTTCACCACAGGGCCTGGCACTTGCCATACAATCGAGCGATTATAAATATAAGGTAGCAGCATGGCTGCAGGAAACCGCCCGTGTGGTAAAATCTTTTAAATATTCAAAAAGCGAGTTGCACATTTCTAAGACAGATGAATTTATTGGTGGCCACCTGGATGCCCGTACCAATTATTTTAAAATATTGCTGATACAATTCTGGAGCCTCATCAGCTTCAAAATTATTGTAACCGCTGCTATGCTTATTGTGGGCACCATCTTACTTGTAAATCAGCAAATAAATGTTGGGCAGTTTATAGCTGCCGATATCGTAATAATAGCTATTATAGGATCGGTTGAAAAGGTAATCATTAGCCTGGATAAGGTATATGATGCGTTGGTATCTATAGAAAAACTAAGTAAGATTACAGAAGCAGCTATTGAAACAGGAGGCAACCTCGAGTTAGACAATAGTCAACAAGGTGTATTTATACAATTCATCAATACAAGCTTTGCGTATCCTGATGGAAAAAAAATATTAGACGACATTAATTTTAATATCGATGCCGGCCAGCTTGTTCATATAAAAGGAGTATCCGGTTCAGGAAAATCCACTCTACTAAGGCTATTAACCGGGGCTTACAAGGATTTTGATGGAAATATATTGCTAGATGGGCAGTCAATTAATAATTATAACATACAAAGCGTTCGTAATGCTACGGGCATTCTTGTTAATAGCCAGGATATTTTTACAGGCAGTTTATTGGAAAATATAACGATGGGTAATCCGGCTATTACTCTTGGGCAGGTAAATGACTATGTTGGGCAATTCGGTTTAACAGCGTTTGTACAGTCTGATAAAAATGGGATTTATATGTTACTCGACCCTTTAGGAAAAAGACTATCAAACGAGGTGCGGCAGAAAATATTACTAGTAAGGGCCTTGCTTGGCAAGCACAGGTTATTACTCCTGGAAGAGCCCTTTGAGTATTTAGATAAATCAACAGCAGGTAGAGTTATAAACTGGCTCAAAAACCTAAAGAATACAACCATATTAATTGCATCTAACGATGAAAATCTATCTGCTGAATGCGATGCAGTATTGAGCCTTAAAAAATAAAATTATACAGTTTATAAAATTACTAATGGATAAATATATAACCGCAGATATTGAATACCAGTCGCAGCAGAGCGCTTTAGGCTCTTTTAAAAAGGTATATAAAATTGAAAAAAAAGGCAATGTAAAAAAATGGCTTTATGGAATGCTGATTATTTTAGTTTTGGCTATGTTTTTACCTTGGACACAGAATGTTCGTGCAAAGGGAACCATTACCACACTGAGACAGGAACAACGGCCACAGGAGCTGAATACCATTATAGCGGGGCGTGTAATAAAGTGGTATATGAAAGAAGGCGATTTTGTTAAAGAAGGCGATACTATCCTGCAATTAGGCGAAGTAAAAGTGGATTACTTAGACCCAAAATTGTTAAACAGAACACAGCAACAGATTGATGCCAAACAGCAAAGTATTGAAGGGTATAAAAATAAGGCAGGCACAGCAATAACACAAACTTCGGCTTTATTACAAGGACAAAGTTTGAAACTGCAATCGCTGGATAATAAACTGCTGCAGCAGCAATTTAAAGTCACCAGTGACAGTGCCGATTTGATTGCTGTAAATAATGAGTTGGCTGTATATAAGCGACAAATTGATGCGGCAAAACTGATGCTGGACAGTGGTGTAATATCACTGATTGACTATGAAAAGCGAAGAGTGAATTATCAGAATGCAGCCGCAAAAAAAATCAGTGCTGAAAACAAATATTCGCAAAGCAAACAGGAGTTGATTATTTTACGAATAGAGAAAAATAGTACAGTACAGGAATATACCGACAAAATCTCTAAAGCTGAAGGCGATAAATATTCCTCTCTTTCGAGTGCAGCTTCCATAGAAGCCGATGTGGCAAAACTCGAAAACATGTATTCCAGCTATGATGCGAGGAATAAATTATATTATATCAAAGCTCCACAAAACGGCCAGGTAACCAAAGCCAAAAAAGCCGGTATTGGAGAGATACTGAAAGAAGGTGAAATGATAGTAGAGATTGTGCCATCCAATATACAATATGCGGTGGAAATGTTTATAGAACCGATGGATTTGCCCTTGATAAACATAGGGCAAAAAATACGCTTTGTTTTTGATGGTTTCCCGGCAATTGTATTTAGTGGGTGGCCGGCAAACAGTTACGGAACATTTGGTGGTAAAGTCTCCGCTGTAGAAACATCTGTAAGCAGCAACGGCAAGTTCAGGATATTGGTAACGGAAGATCCCGCAGATAAAAAATGGCCGGAACAATTAAGAATGGGCGGCGGCGCAAATGGCATTGCGTTATTAAAAGACGTTCGCATTTATTATGAATTGTGGCGAAACATTAATGGCTTTCCACCAGATTATTATAAGAAAATCGAAATAAAGGAAACCCAAAATCGCAAGTATGAATAGTGTGCAATCGTTAGTAAGGGTATGTAGTTTTCTGCTAATTATATTTTTTACAACAATAGCGTATAGTGATGCTCAGGATAAAAGCACCCAGGTATTTACAGTAGATGAATTTATAAAGCAGGTAAAACAATATCATCCCGTATCAAAGCAAGCTGATATTGCAGTAGAAAAAGCCGATGCAGCTTTATTATCAGCGAAAGGAAACTTTGACCCTGCCATTGCTTTTGATGCCAGCAGGAAAACCTATGATGGCAAAAATTATTATTTTTATACCAACCCTGAATTAAATATTCCTTTGCCGGTTGGCAATATCAAAACAGGCATTGAAAATAATGGCGGCGATTATATTACATCAGAAATTACGAAGGGAAAAACAAGTTATATCGGCCTTGAAATTCCATTAGCCAATGGATTACTCTTAGATAAAAGACGTGCCACACTTCAACAGGCAAAATTATTCCGAAGTAAAAGTGAACAGGAACGCTTACTAATATTGAATACTTTATTTTTGGAATCTTACCTGGCGTACTGGAGTTGGGCAGCCAGCTATCAGCAGTACACAGCCTATACAAAGTTTACTGAAATAGCTAATAACCGTTTGAGGTTAATACGGATTGCGGTTACTCAGGGAGACCGTGCCGTGGTAGATACAGTGGAAGCATATACTCAACTGCAGACTTATCAACTGATGCAGGCGGAAGCTCTTTTAAAATTGACTAATGCAAAGCTGGAATTGAGTAATTATCTATGGTTTGAAAATTATAGCAGTTACCAATTGCCTGATACCTATTTGCCTGACAGTTTAAATTTCAATAATGCTGCCACCTATCAAAATGCAGAAGAGTTAATTGCTGAATCTACATTCCAAAACCCGGCTTTAAAAGTGTACGACTTCAAATTAAGCAGCCTTGAGGTAGAGCGTAAATTAAAACGCCAGGAACTGTTACCGTATTTTTCATTAAAAGCTAATTTACTCAATAAGAATTACTATGCGCTCAAAAATCTTAGTACAAATTTTATCCAGAATAATTACCGGTGGGGTGTAGATTTTAAAATTCCTTTATTCCTGAGGGAAGCCCGTGGGGAGTATAAAAAAGCACAACTAAAAATTAAAGAAACTAATCTTGAACTGATCTATAAACGCCGGCAGACAGAAAATAAAATACGCAGTTATTATAACGAATTAATTGCTTTAGCAGGCCAGTTGCAAACTGCACAAAGCATGTTTAATAATTACCAATCCTTACTACGCAGCGAAGAATTAAAATTTGGGCAGGGCGAGAGCTCTCTTTTTCTGGTTAACAGCAGAGAAATAAAAGTCATTGAATTATTGCAAAAAAGAATAGAGCTGGCTTCAAAATGGTACAAAGCTATATACTTACTGGAATGGGCAGCAGGTAAATTATTTTAAGGGATATACATACTCAATCTCACGTTTTAATTTTTCAAATTATTCTTTAATCATTTTTTTGTTTGTTCACTAAAAAAAATTGTTTAATTCATGGCAATCTCTTAATGATGCATTTCTAATCTCTAAATACATAAAAATATCTTATGCTTATTATATATAAGATAAATGAAAACTTATGAATTCTTCTACTCATTTTTGCACTATCAAACTAAAACAATAATAACTATATGACAAAAATTACTGTAGCAAAAGGTGACGGTATTGGGCCTGAAATAATGGATGCCACTTTGGATATTATTTTGGCAGCCGGTGCCAAAATTGAAATTGAGGAAATACAAGTAGGTGAGAAAGTTTACCTGGCTGGTAATACCTCAGGTATTGCGCCAGAGTCATGGGAAACCATCCGGCGAAATAAGATTTTC
>JANXSK010000049.1 GCA_025352695.1 Ferruginibacter sp.
GCAGAAGCCAACAGCAAAAATGGCAGCGACTGGGCTGAATTAAGAGAAGCGCAGGCGATGACATTAAGCTTACCTAATACAGGCATGGCGGTAATCACCGACATTGGAAACCCGGCAGACATACACCCAAAAAACAAACAGGATGTTGGCAAACGCCTTGCTTCTATAGCGTTGCATGATGTGTACAATAAACCCGGCGAATATACTGGCCCCATGTATCAATCGATGAAAATTACGGGTAACAAAGTGGCGCTAACGTTTACGCACACTGGCAGCGGATTAATGGTAAAAGATAACGCCGGCAATATTGGAGGTTTCGAAATTGCAGGTGCCAATAAACAATTTCAAACAGCCATTGCAACAATTAACGGCAGTAAAATTATTGTAGTTGCTAACGGTGTTACGCAACCCGTGGCCGTTCGGTATAATTGGGTAAATGATGCCTCTGCAGGCAACCTGTTTAATAAAGAACAATTTCCTGCAGCACCTTTCCGTACCGATAAATGGGAAGGAATTACAGTAAAAAATAAATACACTATTGGAAGGTAAAAAGGTTGTTGCTAAATCATAAATTTATTTGTCCAGGCAGTTGTTTTTATGGCGACATTGTTGCGTCGCCCACTTGTACGGCATTGCTTAGGGAACATTTATTAAATCCTGCACGACAATGAAGCTATCCTAAAAAATTAATATTTATTTGGTTTACATAAATAAAATCTGTTTTAAAAAGTGTATACCTGGCTTTTAAAATTATAGCCATATGTTATTTTTAATTTTATAAACCGGGCGTAGCTATTTTATTTTCTTACAAGGTATAGTTGCCCCACCCTGGTGCAATACAAAACCTGTCACTTCTTTGTTCTCATTTCGG
Organism: Ferruginibacter sp.; assembly: GCA_025352695.1. GTDB lineage: Bacteria > Bacteroidota > Bacteroidia > Chitinophagales > Chitinophagaceae > Ferruginibacter. The sequence continues at coordinate 872 of JANXSK010000049.1, forward strand.
GTAAAGTCAATTTGTATATCCTGTTCTTTAACAAAAAAAGCATCTTCTTTTTCTGCATAAATTACAGATTCTTGTTGCCCGGTTGGCGCTGCTACAAGTTCCCCATTTTTTATACTCATAATTACATGCAGGTCAGTTCTTATTTCGTATTCGCCAATATACTGTTTCAATGTTGATTCGGATATTGTTATCACTATTTTCTCTTTAGGTAGTTCATAAGGCTTATCGTACAATACGTTGAATATAGTTTGCGTAATTTTTTCAAGGGTTTTATCAGATCCATTGCTTAGCAATACAATGCACGCATCATCTTCAGGCACACGGGCAATATTGGTAATAAAGCCATGTATACCGCCACCATGGGCCACTCTTCGCATACCTTGGAGGCTATCAATTGTCCAGCCATAACCATAATTGTTTCTTACAGGTGTATATGCCTTTTCTTGCGATGCCTTGGTTAAGATGGCGTTTGTCTCTAGTGCCTTGTGCCATCTGTAAAGGTCATCAGTAGTAGAATAAATAGCACCTGCAGAAAATGAAACAGTAGAATCTACAATTGGTGCAGGTGCAGCATTTATATTATCAATTTTAAAATAACCGGTTGCTTTTTCATTGCTTTTTAAATGGGTAAAATCAAAGCCACTGTGCATCATTTGCAAAGGAGTAAATATATAGTTGCGCACAACTTCTTCATAAGGTTTTTTTGCGGCTATTTCAATAATGTACCCTAATAAACTATAGCCGCTGTTACTATAATTCCATCCTGTGCCTGGAGAAAAATCTAGTGGTTTATCTTTAAACAAAGCCATTATTTTTTCCCGGGTTGCTGGAATCGTTACCTCTTTTGCCATAAAATCTGCGTTATTGGTATAATTATAAATACCTGCTGTATGCGTAAGTAATTGCGCTATGGTAATACTGTCTCCCTTAGGATAATCTGGAAAGTATTTGCTCAATTTATCCTGTACATTCAGTTTGTTTTCTTCCTGTAATTTTAAGATAATAGCGGCCGTAAATTGTTTGGTGATAGAGCCCAACTGATAAATAGTTTTTTCATCGTTTCTTACTTTATTAGCTGCATTGCGGTAACCGTATCCTTTATCTAAAAGAATAGCTCCTATCTTTGCTACCAGCACAGAACCATTGAATTTATTTTGTCTTGCATAAGTACTCAGGAGGGTGTCCAGTTTGGCTGTCATATCTTGGCCAACACTAACCAAAACAATACACAGGGCTATAAAAAAAATGGTTACTTTTTTCATCAATAATTTATTTAATATGGAAATCGATTTTTAAGTACAAAAAATTTGTTGAAAGCTACAGGCTTTAGAAATAGGTTAGTTGTAATGCTTAAAGATTAATAAAATGAGCAACTTCCAATCAGTTGAATGTATAAGCGGTGTTTAAAGAAATATCAATGGCAAAAAATTAGCAATCAGGAATGAGTTTTTGCAGTAGCTTTTTGTTACAACACTTTAAATTATTATAATCCTTATAAAAACATCCTTTCAGTACTAAATTATCACTCGTAAAATTATTAAATTTACATCTTCATAAAAAATAATCACTTAATACTTATATGCAGCAAAAAAAAAATCAATCTGATAATAATTCAACTTCAAAGGGACTTACCATCAGCAAAGCTGGCAAACAAAAATTAACTAAAAACCAGGAGGCCTTCAATAAACTTACTCAGAAAATAGAAAAACTTCAAAAAGATATAGAAAAGAAACAACTTCAGTTTGACGTTGCCCTAAAAATGTATGGAACTGAATTATACCCTGCTCAAATACAACTGTTAGCAACCAGGCACAAACTAATAACCGTTTTATGGAATATTTATAAAAGTGATAAGCTTTCTAAAACAGATCAGCGACACTTAAAAAATGTATTGCAATATCATTTAGAAGAATACTTTACGCAATCAGAAACTGAACCAGATGAAATAATACAAAATATATTTTCGGCAATAGAAGGTATTAGCTATGATAAAATGATGCAGGATGAAAAGGAAAGTGAGCAGGCCCGCATGCAGGAAATGTTTGATAAGCTAAATATTGATATAAATGATACCGATATAAATGACGAAGCTGCCTTGGCAGCAAAATTAGCGGAAGCAAGAGAAAAAATGGCCGAGATGCAGGAAAAAAATGAAGAGCGGGAAAAAGTACGACAGGAGAAAAAAAAGAAAACTGCAAAGCAGCTAGAAGGTGAGAAAATGCAAAAAGCTGTTGAGGAGATGAAGCAAAAAAACATCAGCACTATTTATAAACAACTGGCAAAACTATTTCACCCTGATCTTGAGCAGGATGAAGAAAGAAAAGTAGAAAAAGAAGTTTTAATGAAAGAGCTGGTAGCAGCCTATGAAGCGAAAAATCTGCACACACTTCTCTCGCTAGAACTTAAATGGATACACAAAGAAACAGATCATCTTGAAAACCTGACAGAAGAGAAACTGGCTATTTATCTTCAAATACTTAAAGAACAAGCCTACGAATTAGAGAGGGAAAAAATATGCGTTTTTCAACAACCACAATATGCAACATTGGTAAATATATTTGGATATTCTGTAAATAGGTATCCCATAGAAACTGTACAAAAGCATGTTGCAAGTGCTAAGGAAATTGCAAAAAATTTTGAAAGCGATGCTAAAGATTTTGAATCTGACCTTGCACTGAAGCATGTAAAAGAAATGCTGAAGCAATGGAAAAAGCGAGAAAAAGAATTTGATGAGGAAGAAATGATGAGCCTCTTTTTTAAATAGCTTGTTGCAATTTTAACTACTTTATTAAATTCCGCAACACCAACAGTGGCTAAAAATAAAATACCAACCAGTAAAATTAGCAAAGATTCTTTTGTGAAATCAGTTAAAAAAAAATAATAAAAAAGTATTCATTACCTGATGCCTTTTGCATTCAAAAAATCAATCAATTCCTTTGGATGATCTGTTTGCAATCCTGCTAAACCAATTGACAGTGCTGCATTCCATTGTACCGGTCCTTCATCAGCAGATTGAATATCTGCCCAAATGGGCACTTGTTTCTCTCTGGCAGCCAATACGGTTTCAGCATTGTATTCTGTAAAATCGCCATCGAGAATGTCAATATTAAAAGTTGACAGTAATTGAAGCATTTCAGGTTTTGTTTTTATTGCTTTTGGCAGGCTTATCATTAAAGGCATGTTGGGCGCAACAGTTCCCCATTCATCAAACTGGTGCGGTTCATTGATGTACACTACAATATTGTTTTCCATACCAGCAGCTACAATTTCTTTATAAGTTTGCTCAGCAGAAGCCTCTTTAAAATCAAGATAAATATTTATTTTTCCTTTGCACAATTGTAATACTTCTTTAAACGTAGGAATTAAATGCAGCCCCCATTCCGGATGCGATGAAACCCTAACTTTGTTGCCACGCAACACATCAAAATTAAAATCTTTTACAGCCCCGGTGCCATCCGTCATGTGATCAATATTTGCATTGTGCATAATCACAAGCTGGCCGTCTTTAGTTGTGCGTAAATCAATCTCCACAAAATCGGCTCCGCCTTCGATGGTATGCTGGTAAGCAGCCAACGTATTTTCCGGTGCATTGGTGTGATCGCCCCGATGGGCAATTACAATGCAGTGATGTGTAGTTGCTGGCAAAGAAATGGTTTGTGAAACACACTCTACTGATAATAGAATAACAATGAGAAATACAAGTGGTATTTTAATCATAATAAATTTATATCCATAAAAATAAACAAACCAATTGGTACAATTGAAGACAGGAGGATATGTTTTTATTGTTACCCCCGGGAAGTTTTTTGGTATTCATAAAACAACTGCTATTTATTTTAACGCTTCCTCAGTTGGGGTATCCCCTTCTTCGTCTTTTGATTTAGGATAATCATTATTAAGTTGCTTTTCAAAAACCTCTTCGTCTTTTAAATTTCTTATGATAAGAAAAACAATCAATGCAATAACTGCAATGCTAAAAAAAATTATAAATACCCAGTTCATATATTTAAAATTTACAATAAAGATAAATTGATTTTACTGCCATTCATGTTATGTTATAATGAAGCAACCTACTATTATTTTTTTAACGCATTTGCTTTTGTAATTTTAAAGCCTCTATGTTTGCCTAAAAAAGGAATGTGCTGAATAATTACGCAAAAAAATTTACTTTCGCTCCCCATGATCACATTTACAAATCCTCATATTACCATTGCTACATTTGCTGATGTTAGTACTATAACAGCATTATTAAACAGTGCCTACAGGGGTGAAAGTTCTAAACAAGGCTGGACGTCAGAAGCACACCTGATAGCAGGCGAAGTAAGAACCAATGAAAATACCCTGAAGGAAGTAATGCAGCAAACAAACAGTGTTATTGTAAAATTTACCAACCAACAACACGAAATATTGGGTTGTGTTAACCTGCAACAGCACGATAGAAAAATTTACCTTGGCATGTTTAGTGTAGCACCAAAATCACAAGGCTTTGGCATAGGGAAACAATTATTAAAAGCAGCAGAAGAATATGCACACTACCTGCAATGCACCACAATCTACATGACGGTAATAAGTGCCCGTGAAGAATTGATTAGCTGGTACCAGCGACATGGCTATCAGGATATCGGCGAAAGGACGCCTTTTACAGAAGATGACTTAACCGGCAAACACCTGCAAACACTGGAGTTTATGGTATTAGAAAAAATAATAGAACGATAAACTACCATTTTATATTTACAATATCTATCCTTTTGATTAACTAAAAAGAAAAAATAATTACGCCTTTACCACTTCCTTTTTTTTATAACTTTCTGTATTATTTTAGGTAGTTAATAACAAAAACATCAGTCCACACTTTATATATCCATCGTTTTATACCGCTTTTTATAATCCTTTGTTACTATTAAATTCAATCAAAAAAAATCTACGCAAAAAATTAATCTGCATTTTATTTTAAAAGCAAAATAAAAATAGTATTTTGTTTTTTCTACCGCTTCTTCCACTTGCAAAAAACACCTCTCCCGCAAATTAGTTACACTCCAAAAATAAACACATGCTTCGCAAATTAATCCTTAATGGAAGTGAGAATGATGTCAATATCAACACCACTGCCCCGGATGGCTTTGAAATGGTAAACTCAATAAATGTTAGTAATACACGCAGCACCAGCTCCCGCAAGGAAATTGAGGTACACAATGAGGATGATATTGTAGAAATAAAATTTGAAGACAGCACCACCTGGATAGGCAATGCAAATGAGTTTCAGGAAATATTTAATCTATCAGGAAAGAGAGAAACAGCCGAGGATGGATTTGAAGTTCCCGCTGCACTTTCAGCCACCAGCGACAGAAATGTTGTAACAGATCTTGCCATTAATGTATTTAATTTCTTTAAGAAAAAAGAAGTTGCCTTTGTTGACAATTCTGTACTTGTTATAGCCCAAAAAGTGGAAGATAAAGTGCAGCCACAGCCAGGCCTTTTTTTGCTTGATAATACCATGAGAAAAAAGATTGCTGGTACCCTCACAGAAATAAACAAACCATTTGTATTATTTATTCACGGTACCAACTCCAATACCGAAGGCGCTTTTGGGGCATTGGTTGATAACAGCGAGTTTGGTTTGTGGAATTTTATTACTGCTACCTACGGCGAAAATATTTTAACATTCGATCATAAAACATTTACCCAATCCCCCTTGCAAAATGTGGTGGACTTGCTGCAACTGTTACCCAATAATTGCAGCCTTCATTTAATTACTCATAGCCGTGGAGGCTTGGTGGGAGATGTTTTGGCAAGATGCAGTGCTACCAATACCAATATTGGTTTTAGTGATGTAGAGCTGGCACTATTTGACGAAGGAAGTGCCAGCAAAAAATGCATGATCGATATTAATGCACTGGCAAAAAAGAAAAATATCAATGTTCAAAAATTTATCAGGGTAGCAAGCCCTTCCATGGGAACATCCCTTCTTTCCGACAGGATAGATCACTACCTTAACACCATCTTAAATTTTGTGGGCATATCAACCGGTATTGCTGCAAACCCTGTTTATGCCGCTTTAAAATCATTGTTGGCAGAAGTTGCAGCCACTAAAAGTAAGGTAGATATATTGCCGGGCATAGAAGCAATGGTACCCGATTCGCCCTTTATAAAAATGTTGAATAACCCGGCAAATATTATCGAATCTCCCTTAACAGTCATATCTGGCAATTGCACCCTGCACTTGGAACTTAAGGCGTTGCTGGTAATTTTAACCAAATTATATTTCCGGCGTAAAAATGATATGGTGGTAGATACATGGTCCATGTATTTTGGAACCCCAAGAAAAAAAGACATTTGGTTTTTTTTGGATGATGCTAAAGACACGGATCACATTCACTATTTCCGCAGCAAAGATTCACAGGAAGCCATCCAGCGAGCATTGAGTGCTACAACAGATGTAATAGCAGGTTTTAAAACTTTACAGGAAGCTGATATTTCTGATGCAAACAGAAATGCAGCCATATCACCGTTTGTTACTGCAGAAGTAAAAATGGACCTCAGTAAAATAACTGGCACCAAACCCATTGCCATTATACTGCCGGGCATTATGGGTAGTAATCTTTACAAGGATGATGATAAAATATGGGTTGATTTCTGGAGTTTTGTCAAAGGCGATCTTACAAAGCTAGCCGTTGATGCGCCAGGTATTTCTGCCCCTTCCTTAATGGGCAGCAGTTATCGAAAACTGGCAAAATATCTTTCCGATAAATACGATGTGCTGCCATTTGCTTACGATTGGAGAAAATCATTAACTAACGAGGCAAAAAAATTAGATGATACCATCAAAATATTACTTGCAAAAAAGCAACCCATTCACATAATAGCCCATAGTATGGGTGGTGTATTTTTTAGAGAATTTATTTTAGGTGGTTCACAATGGCAGGCACTAAACAATTCGACAGGTTTTAAACTGTTGTTTTTGGGTGCACCATTGGGTGGTTCATATTTAATACCCGAAACACTAAGTGGCCGTGGCGGCAATATCTCCAAACTTAGCATGATTGATTTAAAACATACCAAAAAAGAATTGCTGCAAATATTTTCTCAATGCCCGGGCTTATATCACCTGTTGCCATTGAGTAGTAACCCCTACGATTTCTCAAAAATAAAAACATGGCAGGACCTTTTAAATAATTCTCAAAATATTGGTACCCTTCCAGACGATGCCGTTATAAAAAGCTATACAAGTTTTAGAGATAATATCCTCTATAACAAAAATAATATTGATTATAAAAATATTATTTACGTAGCCGGAAAATCGAATAGCACTACTGCCACTTATGACATTGAAAATACGGGCAGAGATAATGGTGTAGTATTTAAAAGTACACAAGAAGGTGATGGCAGCGTAACATGGGCAAGTGGCATACCTGAAGAAATGATTCAGCGAAATTCAGTCTACTATTGTCTTACAGAACATGGCGAACTAGCAAATGAACCTGGTATATTTAATGCTTTTACTGAATTATTAGAAACCGGCACCACTTCCCTACTTAGTAAAACACCCCCATTATCAAGAGGAGGAAGTGAACTTACACGCAATCCGACATACGAAATTGTTCCTGTAAATGCAAGCAATATTGAGCAGATTGCTATGGGAGTAAAAAAGACAGAAAAAGAAATTACTACAGACACCCCATTGAAAATAACAATGAGTAATGGCAATTTGGATAAATCACAATTCCCCTTACTTACCGGGCATTTTAATAAAGATGGTATTATGAGTGCCGAGAAGGTATTAGACAGTTGCTTTAATGGCATGTTGAGAGAGAAACATACACTAGGCATTTATCCCGGCAGAATTGGAAGTAGTGAAGTATTTCTTTCTTACACTTCAACTCCTATGGGTGCTGTAATTGTTGGGCTGGGTGAATTGGGTGAATTAAATGGCTACCAGCTTGAGTTAAGCGCTACACAGGGCCTTACCAGGTACCTGCTGGAGTTAAGAGATTTTGAAACGATGAACAAAGAAGCGTTCAACAGTATTTTTCAATATGGCATTGGTATTTCTGCATTAATTGTGGGTTGTGGATATGGAGGTTTAAGTATTGAAACCGCTCTTAAATCTATTATTTTAGCCGTTAAAAAAGCCAACAATAGTATTGAAGGACTTAACAAAAATAGCTTACGAAAAATAGAAACAATCGAATTTATTGAGTTATATGAAGATCGCAGTCTGCAGGCATTTTACACCTTAAAAAAATTAGAAGCAGATCAACACCTAAACATTGTATTACCCAGTAATAAAATTAAAAAATTAATCGGTAACAGAAAAAGAGTTCCACTCGATTACCAGCAGGATTGGTGGCAAAGGGTTTCTGTTGGGGTAGAAACCACTCCAACTTATAGTCTTAAATTTTCTGCTTCTACCGGCTCTGCAAGAGAAGAGATCCGCAACCTAAGCAGCAACCCTGCAATCATCCGTAATTTTATTGATAAGATATCTACTGACAACAGGTGGACGCCACAATTAGCCAAAACATTATTTGAATTGTTGATTCCAAATGATTTTAAAGATGCGGTAAGAAATCAGTACAACATTTTATGGAAATTGGATAAAGACTCCGCAGCTTATCCATGGGAGCTTTTGCAGGATAGTGCTACACAAAGTAAACCATTGTGCGTAAGCGCAGGTATGATAAGGCAATTAGCAACTGCAGATTACCGCAATCAGATAAAACGTTCTTATGCAAACAATGCGTTGGTAATTGGCGATCCTTTCTTAGATGGTTTTGTACAACAATTACCAGGTGCCGCCGAGGAGGCAAAACAAGTAAGTACTATTATTGGCAACAATGATTTTACAGTTACCTTAAAAATAAATAAAGATTTTGCAGAGAATATTGAAGCCATTTTTGAACAGGAATATAAAATGATTCACCTGGCGGGACATGGCTATTTTAAAGAAGGGATAATGGATGAAAAATGTAACAAATTTATACCTCCGGAAGGAGGCATGGTAATTGGTAAAGGCGTGTTTTTAACTACCAAAGAAATTAACCAAATGAGCCAGGTACCGGAATTTGTGTTTATAAATTGTTGTTTTTTAGGAAAGGTAGATGCAGCTGCTGAAGCGATGTCGCAGCAACATTACAAGCTAGCTGCCAATTTGGGTGTACAATTAATTGAAATGGGTGTAAAAGCTGTAATAGCGGCCGGCTGGGCAGTTGATGATAATTCTGCATTATTATTTTCAGAAACTTTTTATAAAGAAATGTTTAGCGGTGCCACTTTTAGCGATGCCGTATTAAAAGCAAGAAGTGAATGTTTTGAAAAATATCCCACCAATAATACCTGGGGTGCCTACCAATGTTACGGCGACCAGTTTTATAAATTTAAGATAAAGTATAATTCAAATAATAAATCATACAGTTATGTATTGGCAATGGAAGCAGAAGTAGACCTTAATAACCTGCACAATAAAATAATAGATGGCAGAGACAATGATATAGATAAATTGGCTGATGAATTAGAAGACATCAGTATAGCTATTGATAAATCAGCCATTAGAAATGGTAACATTACAGAACTGGAAGCAAGGATATTAATGGCACTAAATAAACAAGATGCAGCCATTGCCAAAATTGATGACATGCTAAAATTTGAACAAGCCGATTATACAGTAAACACGCTGGAAAATTTATGCAACCTTAATATTAAAGTATCAAAAGATTCGCCGGGTAAAACAGCTGCCGATATACAAACCATCATCGATAATTTTAGTTACCTGCTTAAAATTGGAGATACCTGTCAGCGACATTTGCTGCTAGGTATGGCAAACAAAATATTGTTTATTAAATCTGTAACAGATACTGAAAAACTAAGTGCATTAAAAAACACTACCAAAGAATACAAGCAGGCCTATGACATTGCAAAGAAAAATGATTCCGGCATCATTGACCCCTTGTGCAACTGGCTGCAGGTAGAAAGTGTATTGATACTAGCCGATAAAAAAGAAACTGCAGACTGGGGCAAAAATTCTGTTAACAAATACAAACTCCCCACTATAAAATTCGCTATTGACCTACTGGATAAAATGCTCACATCCGACATTGACCCAGAAAAAGATTATGACTTTTGGGATGCTTTAAACAAAGCCAATACATTGCTAACTAAACTATGTTTACAACCAACCGGCATATTGCCCGAAGATATTATAACAGCTATAAAAACAGACTGGATAAAAACTAAAGCAAAAAGCAAACTAACTAACGGATTGGAATACCTGCAATTTTTACTTACAGCAACCAAACTATCAAAAAAAGCAAAGGCAAAACCACTAGGAAAAGTGTTGGAAAAATTATATGCATTGTTAAGTAAAGAAGCTGGCTGATACTTTATTAAATAAATAGGTAAAGCAGTTTATAAATAAATACAAAACTTTACTGCAGGTTTGCGTTGTTTAAAAATAGCTGCTTGCACTGTTAAGGATACTAATAATAGGATTAGGCATTTAGTTCGCAAACAAAGGCCAGTTGTGGCCTCAAATAAAAAGTGCTACAAATTTTTATTCACTGCCTTAATTTTTCTGTTTCTTTTTTATCAACAAAAAAGAAAGCAGCGCCTAATAAAATAACATAAAAACTTTAAAGAGTAAATACGTAATCCTATAATTTTTATTAAAAAAGGAAGGCGGTGTCTATTACGATAGTATGCTGCCGTTGCAAACTAAATACCTACAACTTGTTCCTGGTTATCTATTAATTGTTATCAAAATTGGTAAATGGATATTTTAAAAGAGCACTCAATGATTCCCTTTTGATTTAATTAATTATATTTCCAAAAAAACCACCACAGTTTACCAAACAACAATACATGCACATCACAAAAAAAATATCCATTTACACGGCATCGGCCATTGTAATTGCCAATATGATTGGCACCGGGGTATTCACAAGCGTTGGCTTTCAGTTAGCATCGGTGCATAATACCTGGAGCATTGTGTTACTTTGGCTTGCAGGCGGTATACTGGCATTGTTTGGCGCATTTGCGTATGCAGAGTTGGGCACCCATTTTAAAGAAAGCGGCGGCGACTATATTTATTTATCAAGGGTTTACCATCCCATGCTTGGCTACCTAAGTGCATGGGCCGGATTAACAGTTGGTTTTTCTGCACCAGTAGCGCTTGCTGCCATGGCGTTTACCAAATACCTTGCACCCTTTGGCCTCCAAAATAATTTGTGGCTTGCTATAGGCATCATTATACTCACCGGATTAATGCACAGCTTTACCATTCGCCACAGCAGCAAATTCCAGAACCTTTCCACTGCAATAAAAGTTATTTTTATTTTAGTGTTGATTGCATTGGGCTTTTTTATACATGGCAGCAATACAAACGCCATTTTATTAGACAACACGTGGAAACTAGATATAGCAAAACCAGGTTTTGCAGTATCAATGGTATATGTAGCTTTTGCCTACACCGGCTGGAACGCCGCTTCGTATGTAGTAGGTGAAATTGATAACCCTGCCAAAAATTTGCCAAAAGCACTAATAGGAAGCACCTTGTTTGTTACAGTAGTTTATGTACTTTTTCAAATTGCGTTATTAAAAAATGCCACTGCTGCAGAGTTGCAGGGCAAGGAAGAAGTAACCTTTATTGCCTTCAACAAACTATTAGGCACAACAGGCGGTAAATGGGTAAGTGCCTTTATTGCCATCCAGTTAATTGCCACCATCAGCTCCTATTTATGGGTTGGCCCAAGAGTAACCTGGGCCATGGCAAAAGAAAATAAGTTGTGGGCAACGCTATCGAATAAAAACAAACACGGCATCCCCGTAATAGCTATCTGGCTACATGTAATCATCGCCGTTACATTAGCGCTCACAGGCTCGTTCGAAAAAATTTTGGTGTACGCAGGTTTTGTATTACAATTAATGGCATCCCTTACTGTGTCTACAAGTTTGTTTCTGCGCAATAAAGAAAAAGGTTCCTATACAAGTCCGTTAAAACCCTGGCTACAAATTATTTTTTTGTTATTCAATGGTTGGGTATTAATTTTTACATTAATCGACCGGCCAGTAGAAAGCCTTATTGGCATTGGCATTTTATTAGCCGGCCTGGTAATTTATTTTTTTGATACTCCCATTAAAGTTCCTGAATAAAATAATTGTAAAAGCAGTTGCTTTTTATAGCAGCATCGTTGTGTAACCCGATAGCTATTGGGTCACTTGTGCTGCATACCATTTATAAACTTTTTTTAAGGCGTAGAGAAGGAATGTTAACCCACATTGCAGCCTAAGCAATCATTTTTTATCATTTTTCATGATTATTTTGATTTTCAAATTCTGAAACCTATGCTACTAAGGGGTTTTGTTTTTTAGCAAGATTTGTAGTACACAGGGGGGTGTTCGTAAACCAACAGCTATTTTTAGCTTTGTGGCCAATG